>CAMTPG010000033.1 GCA_947074335.1 uncultured Parabacteroides sp. | reverse complement strand
CGGAAGAATCGGAGGTGACGGTTGCGGATATACCGGATTATGAGACCGAAGATGAAATTCCGTCGAAAGCGGATTATACGGCTTCTTTTTTGGATGATCCCAAGTATAGCGATTTGCTTTATTATCTTTCCACACATACCATCGATTCTGAAATTGAGCGTATCGACCGGTATATGGATCGGTATAATACGCGGCTGATCGTTGGTTTTGAGGATCAGCAAAACAATACGATCAGCAGTGTGGATATTAACTGTGTCAACGGTGAGCATCTGCAGGTGTACAATCGTGAACCGGTTTCGACGGATCATGCCGCTCTGGGGCGTGTGAATTATATCCATGTGGAATGGGTGAACAGGGAGGATGCCTACTTCGAGGAAAAGCGGGATCTGGAGGTCCGGATCGGAAATAATGAGCTTTCGCGCATCGCCGGCGAAGCCTGGGGTGACAATCCGGATAAACCGGTGGATATCGTGATGAACATCTCCAACGATAACAACAACTACGACATCGAAATCTATGCTACGGATGGCACACGACGGATTGATTTTGACCGGGAGGCTGTGCAGTTCCGCTGTCGCGGGAAGGAGTAGATGGGGAGAGTGGGGTAATGGTGAGAGGGTGAGTGTGCAACAGGCGCTGATAAGTAATTTAGATAGATTATTGGGATACAGTTCATCTATAAATCTTAATTGTTTTTTGTCCGGTTTTTAAAATTGCAACTATAGTTATATAGAAGGAAAGATTTTTATTTATATTTGAAAGCTGAAATCTTTTGATTTTAGCTCTTTCTTTGACGAAGTAGGATTGCAGATTCATTTTTTAGATATAACAGCACATAACGATTAGGTTATGGCATTTTTAAACGCATATTAATCAGCAGGATATAACCATGAAAGCACACTCGCATATTGTTTTTTATTGTTTATTGATCTCTTTAATTATAACACAAAGTTGTGTTAAACCGAAAGCGGATTCTAAATACAGGATTGGTGTATCTCAGTGTGTTATGGATGATGAATGGAGAAAAGCCATGATACGGGAAATGCAAATCGAAGCATCGAATTATGATAATATTGAAATTATAGTAAAAGATGCACAATTAAATAATCACATTCAGATCAGGCAGATAGAAGAATTAATAGCAGAACAGGTTGATGTTTTGATTATTTCTCCCTTAGAATCCGAACCGATTACCCATATCGCTGAAAAAGCCTATAAAAAAGGAATTCCTACCATTATTACCGACAGAAAAATTAATAGCGATTTATATACTTCGTATGTGGGTGCTAATAATTATGATATCGGTTTAGCAGCCGGTAATTATGCATTACCCGGATTGAAGAAAGATGCCGTTATACTCGAAATCTGGGGTTTACAATATTCTTCTCCGGCACAGGAACGGCATCAGGGATTTGTGGATGCTTTAATTACCCGGCCGGATATACGCTTTAAGAAAATTGAGGGCGAATGGCTCTATGATACGGCTTTGGTGCGTTTGAAGGAATTAGCCTGGCCATTAGATGTTGATTATATTTATTCGCACAATGATATGATGGCAATAGCGACTCGCGAATATTTTGTTGAAAAGGATCCGCTTCATGGTCATTTAATGCCTGTCATCGGAGTAGATGCTGTTTCGGGAGCCGGTTTGGAAGCGGTAGCCGACGGGCGTATAGATGTTTCTTTTCTTTATCCCACAGGCGGAGCAGAGGTATTACAAACTGCCATGAAAATACTAAACGGAGAGGAGGTAGAAAAAAACAGATTACTGCAAACCGGTCTGATTAATAAAGAAAATGCAAAAACGCATCTGATTCAGTCGTCTCAATTATTAAACTATCAGCAACAGATTGAACGCCAGCGTAACCGTTTGCAATCGCTATTCGACGATTTTTATTATGTAAGAAGTTCTTTATACATCATCTCATGCTTAATGCTGGGATTCATATTATTATCCATTTATACATTCAGGCTAAATAAAAAGTTGAAATCCAGAAATAAAGACCTGCGTACAATAAATAAGAGGGAGGAGGAGCAAAGAGAGAAATTGGTTTTACTGAATGCAGAGATAAAAGCCGTAACAGCTCAGAAAATGCAATTTTTTACCAATATTTCGCATGAAGTAAGAACACCTTTAACGCTGATAATCGGGCCGTTGGATAAATTAATAAACCAGGTGAATGATTCTGCCATTTTGTCGGATCTGCAACTGATTAAGCGTAATGCGGATCATCTGTTGCATGTGATTAATCAGATTCTGGATTTCAGAAAGCTTGATAAGCCTGAAAATAAGGTTCATCTGCAGGCTCAAAACATTGTATCTTTTGTTGAAGAGATTAAAGTCTACTTTGATAGTCTTGCCCGATCTAAACAAATTAAGTATGAATTTTCTGCAACTACGGATAATCTGATCTTTGAGTTTGATGCTGATCTGATGGAAAAGGTGATCATTAATCTGTTATCGAATGCCTTTAAGTTTACTCCCGACAAGGGTGAAATAACTATCCGGATTTTCGACGACGAATATAATCTGTTTATCGAGATAGCCGATACCGGGATTGGCATTCAGCCGGAGAATATCTCTTTTCTGTTTGATCGTTTTTTTACTTCCGACCGAAAAAAAGGCTCCGGCATAGGATTGCATATGGTCAAAGAATATGTTACCCTTTTAAGAGGTGATATCTATGTGAAAAGTACGCCCGGCAGCGGTACATCGTTTACAATTCAATGGCCTAAGCCTATTGTTTTATCAGATTCTGCCGAAACATCCGTGTCGCATCAGGCTTATGCTGTTTCTCAGTTATCAGATGAAGAAGAAAATAGTTTATTGTCTAAACAGTATCCCTATACCGTATTAATCGTGGAGGATGATGCCGATGTTCAGCGTTTTCTGAAAGATTCACTGAGTTATAATTTTCAGATTCTGACGGCCAATAACGGGAAAGAGGCTCTGACACTGTTGGAATCACAAAATGTATCCTTAATCCTGAGCGATGTGATGATGCCGGAAATGAATGGGTTCGAATTATGCAAAAGGGTTAAAAGCAATGATGCCATAAGTTACATTCCCGTAATTTTATTAACCGCCTTGTCTGACGAGAAACAATGTCATTTTGGTCTTTCGGGCGGGGCCGATGATTATATTCAGAAACCGTTTAAAATAAAATATATACAGTTAAAGATCATACGACTGTTAGAAGAAAAGCGACGTCTGCAAAAACGAATCATAGAGAAACTTCAAAAAGATCATTTTGTTTTGGATGAACCGGATTTTTTTGTGACCGAAAAATCAGAAGATGATTTTATGCAGCATTTAATTAAACAAATTGATCTGCATTATGATGATTCGCAATTTAATGTGGAGAAGATCAGCGAGCTGATGCAGATCTCGCGCGGTCATCTGCACAAAAAGATAAAGGAGTTAACAGGCATTACTCCGGTAGAATTTTTACGTAATTATCGCTTGTCGAAAGCTGCTGCTTTACTGAAACAAAAAAAGTATACGGTGAGCGAAATTGCTTATCAGACCGGATTTTCTTCGCCGGCCTACTTTACAAAATGCTTCAGACAAGTCTACGATTGTATACCTTCCGAATATAATTAAAGCAATCGGGCTGTCTCATTTGTATTATTACTATAACAAATGTCATTATTGTCTGCTTTTACAGGCATAAATGACATTTGTTATAGTTTTTATTTTTTTTGTTATAATCAGCTGTTTATACCTCCGATATATTTGCCGTCAGATTAATTATTGTTAAACGTAAATTTAGAATTTATGAAAACACTTCAATTGGGCAGATGGCTGATAATTGTAGTTCTATTATGTATTTCAAACGGGTTATCTGCTCAACAGATAACGGTAAGTGGTGTGGTAATATCGGCAACCGACGATTATCCGGTTGTAGGTGCTTCTGTAATTGAAACGGGTACTACCAATGGAACGATAACAGACCTGGATGGTCAGTTTAGCGTGTCGTTGGAAAAGGGCAGTGAATTGCAAATTAGTTATATCGGTTATATAACACAGATTATTCCTGTTCATGATGATAAGCCTTTACATATTTTACTTAAAGAGGATATGCTGGCACTTGATGATGTGGTGGTAACAGGGTATTCTACGCAGAAAAAGGCCGATTTAACGGGTGCTGTTACTGTTGTGAAGATGGATGAAATTCAAACATTAAACAACAGCAATGCCATGCAATCCCTGCAGGGACGTGTACCGGGTTTGCACATTACGAATAGCGGACAGCCCGACGGTGATGTAGATGTAAAAATCAGAGGGGTATCTACTCTGGGAAATAGCAGACCGCTTTATATCATCGATGGTATTCCAAGTACGCGTTCCATGAATGAAATAGCCACTTCCGATATAGAATCGATTCAGGTTTTAAAGGATGCCTCTTCGGCTACTATTTACGGATCGCGGGCAGCAAACGGTGTTGTGATTATAACAACCAAAAAAGGAAAAGCCGGAGGTACATCCGTCGATTTCAGAATGTCGTTAACGGCACAGCAATGGCAAAGATCTGTTGACTTGCTGGATACCGAATCGTATGGTTTGGTAAATTATCGGGCTGCAGTGAATGACGGATCAACTATCAATTCGCTGTTTTTGAGTAACGGTCAGCTTAATAGTGGTTTAAATCGTTATACCTATATGTATGACGTGAATTGGGTAAACGGCGTTCCTGCATTGAATGGGATAATTCTGCCTGAATACTTAGATGTGGCAGGTGTGCCCGTTATGGCAGCAGCAGATACCGACTGGGTAAAAGAGATTAGCCGGACAGGTTTTATTCAGAATTATAATGTCAATGTAACAACAGGTAATGATGCGGGAAGAGCTCTTTTCTCAATCGATTACTATGGAAGTGACGGAACAATAAAAGGTACTTATTTTGATCGCGTTACTGCCAGGGTAAACAGTGATTATAAACTATTTAATGAACGTGTTACCATTGGCGAAAACTTATCTGTTTCGAAAGTAAGAAATTCAACATTGAATGGCGGCGGTTTGCAGGAGTGTGCCAAAAATATGCAATCAATTGTTCCTGTATATGATTTGGAAAACGGATGGGGTGGTCCGGCCAGTAATATGAGTGACCGTGAAAATCCGGTACGATTAATCGAAGATAACAAACAGAACCACGAAGATTTTGTGCGTATATTCGGAGATGTAAATCTAAACGTGAAAATTCTGAAAGGGTTAGTGTTCCGTTCAAAATTCGGATTGGATTATACCGGATTCTGGAAACGTGATATGCAAAAAACCTATCAGTCTGGTTTTATGTCAGACAAAACGGCACGCTTAAACTCGTATGCGAATTATGGTGGCAACTGGGTGTTAAGTAATACATTGCAATATCAGTTTGATTTAAATAAAAGCAACTTTGATATTCTTATTGGTCAGGAAATGATCAAATACAGATTCGAAGAGATTTCGGCAGGTAGAGACGGTTATTTGTTAGAAAATGATAATTATATGTATTTATCCGTGGGTGACGGAAATCTTCGAAACGCAGGAAGTGCAACCACCTACGCTTTATCCTCTTTCTTCGGGAAAATAAATTATAATTTTGATAATAAATACCTTGCTTCGGTAACATTAAGAAGAGACGGCTCTTCCCGCTTTGGCAGTAATCACAGATGGGGTACATTTCCCGCTTTTTCGCTTGGATGGCGTATTACCGAAGAGCCCTTTTTTGAAAATGCAAGAAACCTGGTATCTGATTTGAAATTACGTTACGGATGGGGTAAAACAGGAAATCAGGAAATTGATAACTATGCCTCTTATGGCTTATATCAGGCCCGGTATTATTCAGATGCCACCTGGTCGAGGGATCAGGGTACTGCCTATGATATTTACGGTGTGGGTACAGGCGAACTGGCTTCCGGTTTCATCCGGACCCAGCGGGTGAATCCTGATTTAAAATGGGAGGCTACCACACAGCAAAATATCGGGTTCGATTTCGGTCTTCTGAATCAGATGTTTATTGGTTCTTTCGATTATTTCTTTAAAAAGACGGATGATATTTTGGTATCTCCTCCCTATATAGCAACAATTGGTTTTGGCGGGAACCGATGGATCAACGGGGCAAGTATGGATAATTCGGGGGTAGAATTTTTAGTGACTTTCAATAAAAAAGCGGGTGAAGTAAATTTGGGGATAACCGGCAACATTGCCAGCTATAGAAATAAAATCACAAAATTACCTGAAGATGTTATTAACTCGTATCCCGGTAACGGGAATGATCAGACCATTTTGGGCAGACCCTGGAAATCTCTTTTCGGATACATAGCCGACGGGTTATTTCAAAATGAACAGGAGGTAGAAAATCATGCTACACAACCGGGTAAAGGTGTGGGTCGTATACGTTATAAAGATATTAATAATGATGGTGTAATAAATGATGAAGACAGAACATGGCTGGGTATCGAAGATCCTAAATTTTTGTATGGCATAAATTTAAATGCTACCTGGAAAAATTTTGATATCACAATGTTCTGGAATGGTCAGGTGGGTTCAAAGGCTAATGTTTCCAGAATAAAATCATTTACTGATTTCTATGGATTTTTCGGCGGTCAGAATTATGGAAGCCGCTTATTGGATGCATGGCGTCCGGATAATATGCAATCGTCCATTCCGGCTGTTACGGCAAATAATGTGAATGATGAAGGTCGTTTTTCCACTTATTTCATCGAAACCACCCCCTTTCTGAAATTGGCAAACCTGGAAATCGGGTATACCTTACCGGATCAAATCCTGAAAACGCTTTATATGCAGAATGCCCGGATTTATGTGTCAGGGAAAAACCTGTTTACCCTGAAAAAGGGCTGGGGCGACAATGCCTTTACCGGAGTGGATCCGGAAACGCCCAATTTTGCATATCCTGTTCCCCGTGCATTTACTTTTGGACTTAATGTATCATTCTGAAATTTTAAATTTTAAATTATGAAAACAATACAATCAATTATAGTTATTGCATCATTTAGTTTTTCAATGATTGCATGTGATTCATTTCTGGATTCTGCTCCTCAGGGGGTAGCCGATTCGGATGATTTAAATACTCCCGATAATATTGAAAAAATGGTAATTGCAGCCTATTCGGCTTTGGGTAATGATAACTACCAGGATGGTTTGCATGCCTATTGGCCTTACGGAGATTTACGGGCCGGTGATGCTTATAAAGGGGGAGCCGGAACAGGTGATATGGGAAATTTTCATTTATTTGAAACGTTTGTTTATCTGCGTGATGATAACAGCTATTTAGATGGTAAATGGTATTTGCAATATATCTGCATAGCACGAACCAATGATGCGTTGACACGTATAAATAATATCGCGGCTGATGATTATCCTAAAAAAACAATCCGCGAAGCTGAAATGAGATTTTTGAGAGCTAATTTTTATTTTGATCTTAAACTATTATTTAAGCATATACCGTGGATCGACGAAACGATAGATACAGACGATTACATCAATATTTCGAATGTGGCATATACCAGTCAGCAATTGTGGGATAAAATTATTGATGAATTCCGGTTTGCCGTGGCAAATTTACCTGAGGATAACGAAGAGGTTGGAAGAGCCAATAAAAAAATGGCGCAGGCTTACCTTGCAAAGGCTTTATTGTATGCTGCTTACGAACAGGATGAAAAACATAATGTAATTCGGATCGATCATGATAAATTACAGGAAGTTGTTACTTTGTGCCGCGATTTATCCGGAAAATATGCATTAGCTTCTGATTTTGCCAATAATTTTCTCTGCGAAACAGAAAATGGCGTAGAATCAATTTTTGCGGTTCAGTTTTCTCTAAACGACGGTACCTTCCGGGGCAGACTGGATTGGGGAGCTATGCTCAATTATCCGATGAATCCGGAATATGGTTGCTGTGGTTTTCATTCTCCTTCACAGAATATGGTGAATGCTTTCAGAACTGATAGCAACGGGTTGCCTTTATTTGATACCTTTAATACCGATGGCATTGAAATTAAAAATGCGGATGATGTATTAACTTATCCGGTTGATCCTCGTCTGAATCATACCGTTGCAATACCGGGTGCACCGTATAAATATAATCCGGAGTTTATCTTTGAAACAAGTTGGACCAGAGATCCTGTAACCTATGGTAATTTTATGTCCATGAAAGAGGTGGTGCTGCCCGATTGTCCCTGTTTTGCCTTTGCAAATCCCTTTATGTCGAGCTCCAAAAACAGAGATATCATTCGATATGCAGATGTTTTGTTGTGGCAGGCCGAAGCCTTGATTGAATTAAATCGTCAGAATGAAGCGCTCCCGCTAATCAATCAGGTGAGAGAGCGGGCAGCCAATAGTACGGATAAATTGAAAGATATTCAAGGCGATTATACCGGCAATTTTGTGATTTCAACCTATAATCCGGGCGTAAATTGTCCGGCCTGGACTCAGGAGTTTGCACGTAAAGCCTTGCAGTGGGAACGAAGATTGGAGTTTGCACAGGAGGGTTCCAGATTTTTTGATTTAGTACGTTGGGGGATTGCTGCCGAGACGGTTAATGCTTATTTTGAGGTGGAGAAAACAAGACGCACCTATATGAGCGAATCTTATTTTGCAAAGAATAAAGATGAGTATTTCCCGATACCTAAAAATCAAATTAACTTTAGTAAAAAGTTGTATGAACAAAATTACGGATGGTAATCAATTAAATAAAATAATAATATGAAACAAACACTTTTGACGGGATTATTTTTAATGATGTTTGGTCTGACATCTTGTATGAATCCGAAAGCTGAAGCAAAAAATGATACAACAAAGAATGTATTATTGTATAATGAAAAATACAGACCGCAGGTTCATTTCACTCCTCCGGCAGGCTGGATGAATGATCCGAATGGCATGGTTTATTTTAATGATGAATATCATCTTTTTTATCAGCATTATCCCGAAAAATCAGTATGGGGCCCCATGCACTGGGGGCACGCCATCAGTAAAGATTTAGTACATTGGGAAAATCAGCCTATCGCGTTTTATCCCGATTCATTGGGGTATATTTTTTCGGGGAGTGCCGTTGTAGACTGGAATAATACATCCGGTTTTGGAACTGCCGATAATCCGCCCCTGGTAGCCTTTTTTACCTATCATAATCCGGAGATTGCCAAACAGAACAAAGTAGAAGTGGAATCGCAGGGCATTGCCTACAGTACGGATAGTGGCAGAACATGGACAAAATATGATCATAATCCGGTGGTAACAAATCCGGGAATTCGCGATTTCAGAGATCCGAAAGTTTTTTGGCACGCTGCATCCCAAAAGTGGATCATGAGTTTGGCCAGTGGTCAGGAAATGCATTATTATTCATCACCCGATTGTAAGTCGTGGGATTATATAAGTTGCTTTGGCGAAGGCTACGGAAATCATGACGGCGTTTGGGAATGTCCTGATTTATTCGAATTGCCGGTGGCTAATTCGGCTGAAAGCAAATGGGTGCAAATCGTAAATATAAATCCGGGCGGTCCTTATGGCGGTTCTGCCACGCAATATTTTGTGGGTGATTTTGACGGCGAAAAATTTACAACAAATCAGAAAGAGGCATTGTGGATGGATCACGGACGCGATAATTATGCCGGTGTAACCTGGGCTGATGCACCTGATAATAAAAGGATTTTGATCGGTTGGATGAATAACTGGCAATATGCCGGTGAGAAACCCTGTCATATCTGGAGCGGTGCTGCTACATTTCCCCGCGAATTAGGATTGGTAAAAGACGGTGATCTTTATCTTCTTACATCTAAACCGATAGAGCAGATCGAAAATCTGTATGGCCAACAGGTAGTATTGGATACGTTTAAAATCAAACAGAATGAACTTTTATCCGATAAATTTTCATTTGCAAAATCTCCGGTTGAAATTAAACTGAAATTTGATCAGTCTAATAATACTCAATTGGGTTTTGCATCCAAATATGGTATTCGTTTAAAAAATGAGAAGGGAGAATATTTATTAATTGGTTATGATAATGTAAATAAGCTGTTTTACATTGACAGAACAAATGCTACAGAAGTTGTTTTTTCGGATAAATTTGCCTCTGTGCATTCAATTCCTTATATCATTAATACTCCTGATATTGAATGGACTTTGTTGATTGATAATTCTTCCGTAGAATTTTTCGCAGCTGACGGCCGCATTGTGGCCACAACACTCTTTTATCCTTCCGAATCGTTTGATATAATTGAGTTGTTTGCGAATAATGGAGCTATATCAGTAGAAAATGTTCAAATCAGTGAATTAAAATCTATCTGGAACTAATTAGTTATTAAAATCATGAATACAACAGAAAACAAGCCGGTTATAGTTGGAATAGGAGAACTGCTGTGGGACTTATTGCCTGACGGAAAACAAGTAGGAGGGGCTCCTGTCAATTTTGTTTATCATGCCGCTCAGTGTGGTGGTGAAGGCATTGCGATCAGTGCCGTGGGGAATGACAGTCTGGGAAAAGAACTTGAAAGTCAATTGAATCTGAATGGCATTAATCATAGCCTGGATTATATTGATTATCCAACGGGAACCGTGTCTGTATCTTTAAATGAAGGAATTCCTTCTTATTCGATTATAGAAGATGTGGCGTGGGATCATATTTCAATTTCACCCGAAACGCTTTATCATATTAAACGGGCGGATGTGATCTGTTTTGGCACATTGGCGTTACGATCAGATAAATCAAAAAATACAATTCTTGCCTTATTATCCGAGGCTAAAGCGGATTCACTTCTATTTTTTGATATCAATATCCGTCAGCATTATTATTCAAAATCATTGATTGATTTGTTAATGACCAAAGCGAATATTCTGAAAATTAATGATGAAGAATTGGTTTTATTACAGGATTTATTTGAATTACCGGGTAATGAAGATGAAGCCTGTATGCAATTAATCCATGATTATCAATTGAAATACCTGATACTAACCGCCGGCAGTCGTTATAGTTCTATTTATACAAAGGATGAAAAATCTGTCATTGATACACCTTTAATCAAAGTGAAAGATACAGTTGGGGCAGGAGATGCTTTTTCAGGATCTTTTATATGTTCAATCTTAATGGGGAAAACTCTTAAAGAAGCTCATCAAAATGCTGTAAATATTGCAGCTTTTGTTTGCAGTAAAGAGGGAGCATGGCCTGTTTATAATACCAGTTTTATATGTTAACAAAAAAAGTATATGTAAAATTAGTTCCCATAATGATTACCTTTTTCACCATGGGGTTTGTGGATCTGGTAGGCATTGCATCTAATTATGTTCAAATAGATCTTGGATTAAATGATGCGGAGGCTAATTTATTCCCCTCGCTGGTCTTTTTTTGGTTTTTGATATTCTCGGTACCCACAGGTATGCTGATGAATAAGATAGGACGAAAAAAAACGGTGATATTAAGTCTGATTGTAACTATCCTGTCATTGTTTTTACCCTGCCTCGGTGACAGCTATCTGCTGATGTTATTTTCATTTTCGTTTCTCGGAATTGGTAATACGCTGATGCAGACATCTTTGAATCCCTTATTGTCGAACATCATTACAGGCAATAAACTGGCGAGTAGTTTAACTTTTGGTCAGTTTGTAAAGGCCATTGCCTCATTCCTGGCTCCCTATCTTGCGATGTGGGGTGCCAGCGGGGCACTCCCGTTGTTTAATCTCAATTGGCGTATCTTGTTTCCGCTCTATATGCTGGTGGCCATATGTGCCGTTATTTATTTAGGATTAACGCCCATTGAAAAAGAAAAAACAGAAGAGAGGCCTTCTACCTATAAGCAATGCTTTGTTTTATTGGGTAATCCTGTTGTCCTGCTTTTATTTATGGGCATCATGTGCCATGTGGGTATAGATGTGGGAGTTAATACCACTGCACCCAAAATATTAATGGAACGATTAAATATGGATATATTATCGGCCGGATTTGCTACCAGTCTTTATTTTATATTTCGAACAATAGGCTGTTTAACCGGTTCGTTTATATTATCACGCTGGTCGTCGAAAAAATTCTTTATCGTGAGTGTGATTTGTATGTTGCTCTCCATTACGGGTTTTTTCGTCTTTAAGTCTGCAACCTCTTTATATATCTGTATCGCCTTAATCGGTTTTGGTAATTCAAATATTTTCCCGATTATTTTCTCTCAGGCTCTGTTCTCTATGCCTGAAAAACAAAATGAAATATCCGGTTTAATGATTATGGGCCTGTTTGGCGGAACAATTTTCCCTCTTCTGATGGGGGTTGCCTCTGATTTTTTAAAATCGCAATCAGGTGCATTAATTGTCCTGTTTGCAGGTATTATCTATCTGTTATTTTTAATACCGCGAATAAAAAATATCCATTAAAGCAGGCTGGGTTCGTGAATCAGGCCTGGTGTAGAAACTCCGGGATAGGATTTGAGGATCAGCAAAAGAATACGATCAGCTGTGTGGATATTAGCTGTGCCAACGGTGAGCATCTGCAGGTGTACAATCGAGAACCGGTTTCAACGGATCATGCCGCTCTGGGACGTGTGAATTATATCCATGTGGAATGGGTGTACAGGGAGAATGCCTGCTTCGAGAATAAGTGGGATCTGGAGGTCTGGATCGGAAATAATGAGCTTTGGCGCATCGACTTTGAACGAGAAGGCCTTCAGATCCCTGTCTGTAACCACACAAATGATTCAGTGATTTATCACTGGAATTATCAGGGATTTAAGGATAAGGGGATTAGGTGGGGGGAGAGGGATGATTGAGGGATGATCTGATGCTGCCTCAAACCGATAACGATTGGAGTTGTGTTTGTAATGGCGCGGACTTGCAGTCCGTACCTTAAGAGAACGCGAAGCGGCACTATCCAAAATTCTGTGTAAACGGCATTCAGGTTCGAGCTTTAGTCGAGTGCTAAAGCTCAATTCTGTTTTAAAGATAACTAAAAATTGATTCATTACCGCATCCCCATTTCGAATAGGCGTTGCCCACTTCTTTTCAATCTCACCGATAGTCAGCTAAACTGATTTTCTGAGCGCATCATCAGTTGGAAAAAGATAATTTCATTTTGCTATATTTACGTATCTTCTCATTGAGATTTTCAATGAGATTAGTTGTATAAATAATGGTGCGTAACAATATATTTGCAGGAGTTGCGTATTTGGTGTACTACACATATCTGAGTTGTGGATTGCGGGAATACAGCGCATATGGTTTCGGTAAAACCATTTAGATTGTCAGTAACTTTATGAGTATATTTTCCACACTACAGACTTTAAGATCAATCAGAATATACATCCGGAATGAAGAACTTTCAGCCTTTCCTATCCACATAATAATTTATATATCATTGGTAGAGAGGTTTATTTTATAAATATCCCACAGCTTACCTTCAAGATGCTCTCTGACTCATTGACGACTGCAAGAAATCAGCAGCAGGTTATGGTCTTAATCCTTATTCTACTGGAAGATGGTCTCTGACAATGCAGAACAAAGAGCGAAAAGAAAGAAAAGTTTAGGTGTCTTAATCCTTATTCTACTGGAAGATGGTCTCTGACACAATTTTCTGAAGTAGCTGATAACAGCTTAGTAGCAGTCTTAATCCTTATTCTACTGGAAGATGGTCTCTGACGGCTACTTAGAGCGGTTA
>CAMTPG010000032.1 GCA_947074335.1 uncultured Parabacteroides sp. | reverse complement strand
TCGGAAGACCTTTTGATAATTATCGGAAGACCTTTTGACAATTATCAAAAGGCAAGTCACCTGTTAGTGTGGAAAAAGAGCATACACATCCCGTTTCAATTCAATGTCGTTAAACCTGAACAGCAGCTCCGGATATTGGCTGTTTTTTCGATTCGGATTCATTATAAACCAGAAGTATCGAAAAATAAAAGACGGAATGTTTAGAGAATTAAGTTATATTTGCAAATTGAAATAGAATTTGAAAAAACAAGAACATGAGGAAAGCATTACATCAACTGGGCGAATATGTCCTGCTTATGCGTAAAAGTATTACACTACCCGACCGCTGGAGCATGTTTTTTAAACAGTTGATCAAAGAAATTTATAAACTGGGAGTCGATTCGCTCTGGATTGTCATCATCATTTCAATCTTTATCGGAACGGTGATCGCAATTCAGATCTCACTAAATATCAGTTCGCCGCTGATTCCGAAATTTACCATCGGTTATACCACGCGCGAAATTATTTTGCTGGAATTCTCCTCCTCCATTATGTGTTTGATTCTGGCCGGAAAAGTGGGCAGTAATATTGCCTCCGAAATTGGCACTATGCGTGTTACCGAACAGATTGATGCCATGGAGATTATGGGTGTAAACTCTGCCAACTTTCTGATTTTTCCGAAAATCGTGGGTATGATGATTTTTATCCCCGTATTGGTGATATTCAGTATGTTTACCGGTATTCTGGGCGGTATTGCGGCCAGTTATTCATCGTCGACCGGCATGACACCGGCTTCGTTCGAGTATGGATTGCAGTTTTATTTCAATGAATTTTATGTGTGGTATTCGATGATTAAATCGGTGGTTTATGCTTTTCTGATTTCTTCGATTGCCTCCTATTTCGGTTATAATGTAAAAGGTGGCGCACTCGAAGTAGGTAAAGCCAGTACAAATGCCGTGGTAATGAGCAGTATTCTGATCTTACTGGGCGACGTTATTCTAACACAAATTATGCTCACATAAACATGGTAGAGGTAAAAAATCTGACAAAATCATTCGACGGTCGCATTGTTTTGAATGATATCAGCACTGTTTTCGAAACCGGAAAAACCAATCTGATCATTGGACGAAGCGGTTCGGGGAAAACGGTTTTAATTAAAAACATCATCGGTCTGATTCGCCCCGATTCGGGCGATATTCTGTACGACGGACGAAATCTGACCTCCATGAGTAAGCATGATCTGAATATGTTACGCCGCGAAATGGGGATGTTGTTTCAGGGTTCGGCGCTTTTCGACAGCATGACGGTACTCGAAAATGTGATGTTTCCGCTGAATATGTTTTCGAAAGACACCTATAAGGAGCGCCAGAAACGTGCCGAATTTTGTCTGGATCGCGTCAATCTGTCGGGTTCGTGCGATCTGTTTCCTTCCGAGATATCGGGTGGTATGATGAAGCGTGCAGCTATTGCGCGTGCTATTGCCCTGAATCCGAAATATCTGTTTTGCGATGAACCCAACTCGGGACTGGATCCGAAAACTTCGCTTGTGATCGATGATCTGATTCATGATATCACTAAAGAGTATAATATGACGACCATTATCAATACGCATGATATGAACTCGGTGATGCATATTGGCGAAAATATTATCTTTATTAAAGAGGGTATCAAAGAATGGCAGGGCACGAAAGAGGATGTAATTACATCCAATAATCAGGCGCTCAACGATTTCATTTTTGCATCGGATCTGTTCCGCAAAGTACGCGAAGTGGAAGTGGAAGAGATGAAGGAGGCGAAAGAAGCGAAAGAGGGCAAAAATCCGGCTGCGGCAAATGCATCCGGCACTGCAACACCTGCGGATAAACCAACGGTCTAATGATTTGTGGAATTTTATCCGGAAATCGATCCGGAACTGTTAAACAGTACATTTAAATAAACAGACTGTTTTCCGGCAGTACATGGATTCGGACAGTTTTACAATAAACCAAAAGCGGATGGAACTTTACAATTCCATCCGCTTTTTATTTTGCTGATTCTGTATCTATTAATATCGAACTCTTTGCGGAATTAACCGCAAAGAGTTTATTCGGAAATTAAAATCGTTTTAGTTATGCAGAACAATTAAAAATGCATTTACGAATAAACCACAAACAATTGTTATGCCGAATTAAATCAATCTCCGCTTTGTAGATGATTAATAACCAAACAGTTCTTCTTTTGTCAGTTTCTGAATCGGACCATACTCAGACAAGCCTTTCAAATCAAGATCATTCTGATCGCCCAGTACACAGATGATGTAATTACGATCTTTGATGTTATTCTGCTGGAAATCTTTGATCTGCGGCAGGGTCATAGTCTGCGCCTCTTCGAACAATAATTTGCGCGAATCGGTATTCTGTCCTAAATCCTGTGCACCGAGATAAGCCCACAACACATCCGAACCTGTAATGCGGTCGGTACGCAAGCGGGTAATCAGTGCATCTTTAGCCAAATCGAAAGCCTGCTGCGATTCGGGCATATTGTTGATGATCTCATCGAAAGCCTCCATGGCATCCAGCATTTTATCGTTTTGTGTGGCGATAAAGGTGCGATAAACATACGGATATTCCTGTTTAGACGGCGAAATCATATACGCAGCTGCCGAATAAGCCAGACCGCGTGCTTCGCGCATTTCCTGGAATACAATGGCATTCATACCACCGCCGAAATATTCATTATACATATCGATGACAGGCTGCTGAGCCGGATCATAGGATTCGCCGTTATTCGAGATGGCAGAATAATAAATTTGTGGCGCATCGTATTGAGCCAGTAACACTTTATTCGATCCCGAAGGAGCCGGCTGATAAGCATACTGCGTGGTTTCGGGAATCGGAATCAGCGTTTCGGGCACCTGATGATATTCGTTGATCAGGGCAACCAGCTCGTCGGCTTTGGCCGGACCGTAATAAAGAATTTTATGCTCGTTGCTGTTCAGGTTATGAATGCGGTCTACCAGTTCCTGCGGATTCATGGCAATGAGCTCTTCGTTCGACAATACATTTTTGCCGGGTGCATTTTCGCCCCAGATCGCATATTGAATCAGGCGATTGAAGTTCTGACTCTGGTTCAGTTTGGCATCGTTACGCTGTTTCAGCTGATCGGCAGCCAGATTGGCATACGCCGCTTCGTTTACTTCGGCATTGGCAATCAGATCTTCGAGCATCTGCATAGCCTGCGGCATATTTTCCTGCAAACCCGAAAGCATAACATAGGTGCGGTCTGTTCCGGGAAATACATTGAAAGAGCAGGCCAGACGATAAAAATCTTCGTTGATCTGAGCCAGCGATTTATCGGCTGTGCCCAGGTATTTGAGATAGGTTGCGGCTGTGCCCAGCGCTTTATCGTGGTTATTGCCCATATCAAATACATACATCATGTTAAACAGATCGTTGTTTTTGTTCTGTTTGTAAATCACGGGGATATCCGATTTGGCTGTTGTCTGATGCAGATCCTGATCGAAATCCAGGAAAACGGGTTCGATCGGAGTTACCTCTGAAGCCTGAATCATTTGCAGAAAATCGCTCAGACTGTCGCGGTTCATAACGATCGGCGTAATCTGCGGTTTGTCGATTTTCTTCACATTCGGATCCTGACCCTCTTTTTTATACACCAGCGCATAGTTATCGCCAAAATAATTGTTGGCAAAATCCACGATGTCCTGTTTCGTAATTTTGCTCATGCGGTTGAGCTGATTCACCTCTTCTTCCCAGTCTGTTCCGTTGATAAACGAGCCCACAAACTGATCGGCACGACCCGAATTGCTTTCGAGCAGGCGCATCTGCTGCAATTTATAGTTATTGAGAGAGGCTTCGAGAATAGACTCATCGAATTCGCCGTTTTTCAGCTTATCGATTTCCACAAAGAATAAATCTTTCACATCATCCAGCGATTGTCCCTGTTTGGGGCGGCCGCCCATCAGGAACATGTTGTAATCGGCCATGTCGTAAGTGTAAGCATAGCAGTTGAGTACCTTTTGCGGCTGCACCAGATTTTGATCCAGTAAGCCGGCTTTGCCGTTGTAAACGATATCGCTGATCAGATTCAGCAGATCACGGTCGGCGGCACTGGCAGACGGAAAGCGCCAGCCCAGTGTAACATTGGCAGCATCAAGGCCGAGCACTTCAGTCACAACCGGTTCGGTAACGGGCGATTCTTCAACAACCGGCAAAACAGGCAGTGAAGGATTGGGCTCCATTTGTCCGAAATAGTTATCAATGATTTCAATCACCTCGTCCGAATTAAAATCGCCCGACATACAGATCGCCATATTATTGGGCACATACCAGGTTTTATGGTAATTCTTGATGTTGGTGATCGAAGGATTCTTCAGATTTTCCTGCGTACCCAAAACGGTCTGGGTGCCGTAAGGATGATCGGGGAATAAACTTGCCAGCATGGCTTCGTATACTTTACGGCCATCGCTGGTAAGCGACATATTCTTCTCTTCGTACACGGTTTCGAGTTCGGTATGGAATCCGCGGATTACATTATTCTGAAAACGGTCGGCCTGGATTTTCGCCCAGTTATCCACCTGATTCGACGGAATATCCTCCACATAAACGGTCTGATCAAAACCGGTATAGGCATTGGTTCCGTTGGCACCGATAGCCGACATCAGTTTGTCGTATTCGTTGGGAATTGCCAGTTTGGAAGCTTCGTACGAAATGCTGTCGATCTGCTGATAGAGTGCTTTGCGCTCCGCCTCATCGGTAGTATTGCGATATACTTCAAACAGTGCTTCAATTTGGTCGAGCATCGGTTTTTCCAGTTCATAGTTTTGCGTACCGAACTGTTCAGAGCCTTTAAACATCAGATGTTCAAAATAGTGTGCCAGTCCGGTTGTCTCGGCCGGATCGTTTTTTCCGCCCACGCGCACGGCAATGTAGGTCTGAATGCGCGGAGTTTCTTTATTTTCTGTCAGGTAAACTTTTAATCCGTTATCTAACGTATAGATGCGGGATTTCATCGGATCGCCCTTCACGGTCTCGTAAGCATACTTAGAGCTTTTCGAGCAGGCAACCGAAAGCAGCAGGAGCGCTACTAAAGGTAAAAACTTGATTGTTTTACGCATAAGAGTTTATTAATTAAAATAATTAGATACAGCAAATATAGAGAAATATCATTTATAAACATTTATTAGCTTAAAGAAATAACAAAAATCATAAAATATGACAATACTTCTATACGATTGCATAAAAAAACAGCTGTCCGCATAGCAGACAGCTGTTTTTGGGTATTTAAGTATGACTTATAAATCAGTTTAAACCGAAAGCCTCTTTCACCTGATCTACATGATCCAGTTTTTCCCAGGTAAAGAGTTCCACATCACAAACCACAGGCTCGGGATTATATCGGGAAACAAATGTTTTTGTAACGGTTTTCGGCTCACGACCCATATGACCGTAAGAAGCAGTTTCCGAATAAATCGGGTTACGCAGCTTCAAGCGCTCTTCGATTGCTTTGGGGCGCATATCAAACAGATCCCATACTTTGGCTGCAATCTCACCGTCGGTCAGTTCTACTTTGGAGCGACCGAAAGTGTTGACAAAGATATTCATGGGTTTAGCTACACCGATGGCGTACGAAACCTGTACCAATACTTCGTCGGCCACACCGGCAGCCACCAGATTCTTGGCAATGTGACGCGCTGCATAAGCGGCCGAGCGGTCTACTTTAGAAGGATCTTTGCCCGAGAAAGCACCACCGCCGTGAGCGCCTTTACCGCCGTAAGTATCGACAATGATTTTGCGGCCGGTTAAACCGGTATCGCCATGCGGACCGCCGATCACAAATTTGCCGGTCGGATTAACATGATAAATAATATCATCATTAAACAGCACCTGTACATGTTCGGGATATTTGGCTTTTACACGCGGAATAAGCAGGGTTTTCACATCTTCTGCAATCTTTTTCTGCATGGCCGAGTCGGCCTCTTCCTGCGTAATACCTTTCGTTGTAATAAACTCGTCATGCTGTGTAGATACCACAATGGTGTCGATACGGAGCGGACGACCGTTATCATCATATTCGATGGTAACCTGACTTTTTGCATCGGGACGGAGATAGGGCATCAGATTCGATTCGTTTTTGCGAATCTCTGCCAGCTCCCAAAGCAAAGTGTGTGATAAATCGAGTGCCAACGGCATGTAGTTATCCGTTTCGTTTGTGGCATAACCAAACATCATGCCCTGATCGCCGGCTCCCTGTGTATAAGGATCTTCGCGCTCAACACCGCGGTTGATATCGCCGCTCTGTTCGTGGATCGCCGAAAATACGCCACATGATTTGGCTTCGAACTGATACTCACTTTTGGTATAACCGATACGCTCGATTACATTACGCGCTACTTCCTGTACATCAACATAGGCCGTAGATTTTACTTCTCCCGCCAACACAACCTGACCGGTTGTAACAAGCGTTTCGCAAGCAACTTTAGAGTTTTTGTCGTAAGCCAGAAACTCGTCAAGCAAAGCATCCGATATTTGATCGGCTACTTTATCGGGGTGCCCTTCAGACACCGATTCGGAGGTAAATAAATAGCTCATTATTCTGTAATATAAATTAAATTGAACCGCTGCGAACAGTCGCAAACGATTGCATTTTATAGAAACTTTATTTTAATCCCTGAATTGTAACAGACAGAATAGTAAATGCTTGCCGGAACGGCTGAGAAAAGTAATCAGTTTTTAGCATTTTTTTCAGTGGTTGCAAGCAATCAAATCTATCCACAACAATGTTGATGCAAAGATATAAACAAATCATTCATCCGGGATGAATTTTGACATTTATTTTTTCTTTTTGCTATTACGTAACGCCTTTTTATATTTAAATCCGGCTTTCCATTTGGCCGAATCAGAACCATGCGTTCCCTTCAGAAAATCATTAAATCGGATTTTCTTTTCGCCGGTAGTCTCCTCTTTTGCCTTCTGTTTGAATACAAAACCGCCGCCGGTCAGAATCTTTTCTTTATCATTCATAGCTGATTGTTTAAATCTATCATTCGTTTATTTAATACGGGATGCATAAGCATCGGTGCAATTTCGCTGAGCGGATTCATTACAAATGCACGCTCATGCATAAAGGGATGCGGCAAAGTCAGCGTATCGGTACGAAGCACCAGCTCATCGTAGAGCAGGATATCGATATCGATTAACCGGTCGTGATAGGTGCCGTTGCTTTTTTGTAACCGCCCCAGATCACGTTCGATTTGCTGTGTCACCTCCAGCAGTGCTTCGGGCGATAAGCCGGTTACCAGCTTCAGGGCCGCATTCAGAAACAGATTGTCGGTTTCAAAGCCCCACGGCTCTGTTTCGTAAAAACCGGAAAGAGCAAGCACATCACCTGCTCTTTCGGCCAACAGCGCCGAAGCTGTTATTAAATTCTTTCGCCGGTTGCCGAGATTTGTTCCCAAACTCAGGTATACGGTAGCCATAACGCTTATCAGATAATCAGCATGGCATCGCCATAGGCTCCGAAACGATATTTCTCTTTCAGGGCCACATCGTAGGCATTCATAATCTGATCATAGCCGCCAAACGAAGCGGTCATCATCAACAGGGTGGATAAAGGCATGTGGAAATTGGTTACCATGCTGGTAGCCACACTGAAATCGTAGGGCGGGAAGATAAACTTATTGGTCCAGCCTTCAAACTCCTTCAGATGACCGTCGGTACTTACCGCCGTTTCCATGGCACGCATCACCGAAGTGCCCACGGCACAAATCTGCTGATTTTCGTCTTTCGCCGCATTCACGGTTTTCACTACACCTGCATTTACAACCATCTGTTCCGAATCCATTTTGTGCTTGGTCAGATCTTCCACATCAATCTCGCGGAAATTGCCCAGTCCCGAATGCAGGGTAAGATAAGCAAATTTGCAATCGCGGATTTCGAGGCGTTTCATCAGCTCGCGACTGAAATGCAGACCGGCAGCCGGAGCCACAACAGCGCCCTCTTCGGCGGCAAAAATATTTTGATAACGATCTTCATCATCCGGTTCTACGGGACGATCAATATAGCGGGGCAGCGGTGTTTCGCCTAAGGCATATAGTGCTTTTTTGAATTCGTCGTGGTTGCCGTCGTACAGAAAACGCAGGGTACGACCGCGCGAAGTGGTATTGTCAATCACCTCGGCCACCATCGAATCATCTTCGCCAAAATAGAGTTTATTGCCGATACGGATTTTACGCGCCGGATCAACCAGCACATCCCACAAACGCAGATCTTCGTTCAGTTCGCGCAGTAAAAAAACTTCGATGCGTGCACCCGTTTTTTCCTTATTGCCATACAGACGAGCCGGAAAAACCTTCGTATTGTTGAAAACAAATACATCGCCGGCCCCGTAATATTCAAGAATATCCTTAAATACTTTGTGTTCGATCTCGCCGGTTTTGCGGTTAACAACCATCATACGTGACTCGTCACGATTTTTTGCCGGATGATGAGCAATCAGCTCTTCGGGTAAATTGAATTTGAATTTCGACAGCTTCATACTATTCTCTATTTATTTTTATTCTTTATCATTTAAATCTTCTGCGATGTGTTGCTCCAGAAAAGCATCGATCGCTTCGGGCGACATACATTGATCGAGCGTAATATCACCGATGCGTGTGCGCTCAAGCCCGATCAGATGAGCACCCGAATTGAGTGCTACCCCGATATCGCGCGCTAAAGCACGGATATAGGTACCTTTGCTGCACACCACGCGTATTTTAATTACCGGCAACTCGCATTCGAGCAGCTCCATTTCGTCAATCACCAGGGTTTTGGCTTTCAGTTCCACTTGGTCGCCTTTGCGTGCCAGGTCGTAGGCACGCTTGCCATCTACCTTACAGGCCGAAAAAACCGGCGGTATCTGCTGAATGGTGCCCACAAACTGTTGCAGCACAGCCTCAACCGCTTCGCGGGTAATATGCGCTGTGGGATATACACCATCCACCTCTTTTTCCAGATCAAACGATGGTGTAGTTTCGCCCAGCTTCAGGGTAGCCACATACTCTTTGGTCTGATACTGAAACTCTTCGATACGCTTGGTCGCTTTGCCGGTGCAGATAATCATCACACCGGTTGCCAGCGGGTCTAAGGTTCCGGCATGGCCGACTTTAATTTTTTTGACCTTCAGTTTTCGAGATAATTTATACCTGAACTTGTTTACCAGATCAAAAGATGTCCACGTTAGTGGCTTATTAAAATATAATACTTCTCCAGCTAAAAAATCCATTCGTTCAATTAAAGTAATGTGCAAATAATTGTGGCCAGACCCACAATCGCACAATAAATAGCAAAATAAACCAGTTTACCGCGTTTAACGATATTTATCATCCATTTACAGGCAAAACAGCCCGAGATGAATGCTGCCAAAAATCCGACAACCAGCGAGATTGCCGGGATAGAACCGCCAATAGCCTCACCTTTAGTCAGTTTCAGCACATCCAGCAGTGCTTCGCCCAGAATCGGGGGAATCACCATCAGGAAAGAAAACTGTGCCAGTTTGGCTTTGTTATTTCCCAATAACAATCCGGTGGCTATCGTTGTTCCCGAACGCGACAAGCCGGGCAGTACGGCACACGCCTGTGCCACACCGATTATAAAGGCATCTTTGCGCGAAATCTGATCTTTCACACGCGGATGCGCATAATACGAAAAGGTAAGTAGTGCTGCCGTAACCAGCAACATACAACCCACCAGTAATAAACCCGAACCAAAAATCTCTTCCACATAATCTTTGAAGAAGAAACCCACAATTCCGATCGGAATCATCGAAATCAGGATGTTGATGGTATATTTTGTACCCGGATTCATTTTAAACTGAAACAGATCGCGCAAAATCCAGCCGATCTCACGCCATAAAATAACCAGTGTACTCAATACCGTAGCCACATGCACAACCAGCGTAAAGGCCAGATTATCTTCTCCGTTAATTCCAAAAAGTGCTGCGCCAATCGCTAAATGTCCGCTGCTGCTGACCGGCAAATATTCTGTAAGTCCCTGAACGAGTCCAAGCACTAACGCTTCAAACCAACTCATTCTTCAGTTACCTTCTCTTTACTGTTTTTCAAAATACCTACAATCATCAAAATAAAACCGATCATGGTTACTGCCGGAGCAACCACAATACGACGGGCACTGAAAATCTCCGGATTAAAACCGGCCGGATCTTCGGAAGCACCGCCACTCATTAACAGGAATCCGATCACAATGATCGCCACCGAGATGCCGATGATGATAAAGTTCTCTTTTCCGAAAGCAAAATCTCTTTTAGCCATATGTTTAAATATAATATAATTTATCTACGTTCATCCGCAGGTATTTATTGACTGCGAAAATGGTGGCAAGTACCGACAGGAATATACCTGTGGCAAGCACCGAACCGAACAAAATAAGCAGTGTATGCAGATCAAGCAGTTCCACAAAGCCCGCCAGTTCGCTCTGTACATAATATAACGTACCGGTAAGCATTAATATTGCAAGCAATGAGGCAATTATGCCGCTCACCACATTGTACCGGATGAAGGGCCGCCGGATAAAAGCGGCGGTTGCGCCCACCAGTTTCATGGTATGAATCAGAAAGCGCTTCGAATAAATCAGCAGCCGGATGGTATTACTGATCAGCACAAACGAAATCACCATCAGGATGGCGGCAAAGGCAATCAGCACCAGACTGATCTTTTTCAGGTTCTCATTGACCAGCTCCATCATATCTTTGCGATACAACAGCTCCGATACGGAGGTATATTTCTTCAGATGCGATTCGATCATCTGCAAACTGTCGGCATTGGCATAATCGGCATGCAGCTTCACCTCGATCGAGGCCGAAAGCGGATTGAAGCCCAGAAAGGTTTCCGGATTTTCGCCCAGCTCCTCCTCCAGTTCGCGGGCTGCCTGCTCTTTCGAGATGTACTCGGTCGATTTTATAGCCGGAAGCGCATCCAGTGCAAGTTGAATCTTTTTAATATCAGACTCTTTCTGTTTATCTTTCAGCACCACCGAAAAGGCCATGTTTTCTTTTACATATACCGAAAGCTGATTGCCCAGCATGCCGATCAGGAATATTAATCCCAACAGGAACAATACCAGCGCTATACTAATAATAGAGGTAAGACGAGAATTAAAAAAAGAAACCGCACCTGTCTTTCTGTGATCAGCCATTTAAATCAACTTAAATCGTGTTATTTCAAAAAAGAATCAGCCTCAAGAGCCTATTTTCCCTAAATTTTACGCAAAGAAACAAATAAAACAAATATTAGCATACCTATTGATTTTATTTAACAATTAAGGCAAAAACCTGCCGAAAAAAAAGCGCCTCAGAATTAACACGTCTGTCAGCTACACTGCGGTATGCTAACAAACTGACTGCCATACAGTAGCCCGCGAATAATGAAGCACTGAAAACTCATTGTACAATGAGTTGCCCGTATGTTGTACAAGGTAAATGAAACTTGTTGTACAATGAAAGAGCCATACATTGTACAATAAGTTTATAATGGTAAGCCATACAAAGAATAGTGCACCGGCATCCGCAAATCAGGGGAAAGGCACCCGCAAAACAACAACAGGAACAAACAGCCCTGAAACGGACCGCTCATTCCTGTTGTTATAAACTGCTGTTGCCGGCGGTTATTCCACAGACTCACCAAACAGTGTGGCCGAAGTGGCATTGTTGATGCGCACCTTGATAAACTGCCCCACTTTATGGTTCTTTTTGTCGAAGATCACCACCTTATTCTGGCTGGTACGACCAAAAAGCTGCTCGCGTGAGCGTTTGGAGAATCCTTCTACCAGTACTTCAAACTCCTTGCCGATATCGCGTTTGTTGCTGGCTTCGGAGAGCTGATTTTGCAAATCGATCATGCCCTGCAGACGGCGTACTTTTTCGGCCTCATCCACATCATCGGGCAGATGTTTGGCGGCATAGGTGCCGGGACGCTCTGAATATTTAAACAGGAATGCGGCATCGTAGCCCACTTCGCGCATAAGCGAAAGTGTTTCCTGGTAATCGGCTTCGGTTTCGGAGTGGAAACCGCAAAACAGATCGGTGGCGATGGCGGCTTCGGGCACAATGCGGCGGATAGCGGCAATGCGGTCCAGATACCATTCGCGGGTATATTTTCGGTTCATCACCTGCAGGATGCGTGAGCTTCCCGACTGGGCAGGCAGATGAATGTATTTACACAGATTATTGTATTTGGCGATGACGTGCAGTGTATCATCACTCATATCTTTGGGATGCGAGGTTACAAAACGAATGCGCATATTAGGCGCTTCGAGCGCAACGAGTTCCAGCAGATGCGGGAAATCGATCACTTTTCCATCCTGTTCGAAGGCATACGAATTGACATTCTGTCCCAGCAGCGTTACCTCTTTAAATCCTTTATCGCGCATATCGCGTATTTCGTTCAGAATGCTTTCCACATCGCGGCTGCGTTCACGTCCGCGGGTATAGGGCACAATGCAGTAGGTACAAAAATTATTACATCCGCGCATGATCGAAACAAAGCCCGAAATATGCACACCGCCTATTTTAAGCGGAATCACATCTTTGTAGGTTTCCTGTGTGGAGAGCTCCACATTGATGGCTTTTTCGCCATGCTCCACGGCGCCGATCAGATTGGGCAGATCCATGTACGAATCCGGTCCCACTACAAGATCCACCTGATGCTCTTCGATCAGCTTTTCTTTGACACGCTCGGCCATACATCCCAGTACGCCGACGATCAGTGATTTCTTTTTACGTTTGAGCGACTGGAAATATTGTAATCTTCCATAGATTTTTTGTTCGGCATTGTCGCGCACCGAACAGGTGTTTACAAAAATAGCATCGGCCTCTTCGATCTTATCGGTCATCGCATAGCCGTCCATTTTCATAATTGAAGCAACCACTTCGCTGTCAGATACATTCATCTGGCAACCATAAGTTTCAACAAATAATTTCTTTTCTTCCGGGCCGTGAGCTGATTTTAAGTCAGCAACAGCATTTTCATTTTTCATCTTAATGTTAATTAATTTTAAACTTCAAATTTTTAAAAAAAATATTGTGTTTTTGTATTGCAAACAAAAAAAACGCTTGTATATTTGCATTCGAAAAACGTAAATTTTTTCATAGTTAAGGTTTTGGTTAAATCGAATAAGGGTGGCTGCGAAGTTACCCTTATTTACTTTTAGGGAAATCACATTTCAACCACATTTTATCCTTCATCTTCCTTTTTATTTTTTTATCCTCATCTATTTTTTTACAGACTCTGAATTTTTTTCTCTACATTTGGGGTGCAAAATTAATCAAAAAAGTATGGATAACATAGGCGATTGGATATATATTCTTGTTTTAGCTGCAATCGGAGTAAGCAGTTTCTTCAGTGCAAAGAAAGAAAAAGTACGAAAAGCAGCGGCTAAAGAGGAAGCAGACCGTGAAATGCTGGCACGCCGACAGGCTATGCAGGAACGTTCACAACAAATGGCAACGACGGCTTACGATGATGATGATGATGACGACGAATCGGTGGAAGATATCTTTTTCCCCTTTAATCAACCTGTTCAACAGCCGCAAATGCAGCCGATGCCTAAAATGCAGTCGCGTCCGATTCCGGTAATGCAACCGCCCGCACAGCCCAAAATGATGACACAGCATATGA
>CAMTPG010000031.1 GCA_947074335.1 uncultured Parabacteroides sp. | reverse complement strand
GTAACAACGGTCAGTGCCGATAATCAGCCGGTGGATGATTATGAAACGACTTTCGGTATTCGTACATTTCGCTGGGATGCCGCAACCGGATTTTATCTGAACGACGAACCTACAAAGATACTGGGTGTTTGTATGCATCATGATTTAGGTTGTCTGGGTACGGCCGTAAACCGTCGCGCCATCCAGCGACAACTGGAAATCATGCAGGAAATGGGTGTAAATGCCATTCGTACCAGTCATAATGCGCCGGCTCCCGAGCTGCTCGAACTGTGCGACGAAATGGGACTCCTTGTACAGGATGAATCATTTGATATGTGGCGTCGCCGCAAATCGCCCCACGATTACGCCCAACACTTCGATGAATGGCATGAACGCGATCTGACCGATCAGGTTTTACGCGATCGCAATCATCCCTCCGTTTTTATGTGGAGCATCGGAAACGAAGTATTAGAGCAATGGCCTAATGCAGCAGCAGATACATTGAGTCTTGAAGCCGCAAATTTGATTCTCAATGCCGGCCATGCTATCGACGAATCGGTATTAAATGATACAGCCATGAGCGTGCAGGGACTAATCGCCCATTCGCTGGCCTCGATCGTAAAGCGTTACGATACGGTACGTCCCGTAACATCGGGCAACAATGAAACATCGCCGGGTAATCTGATTTTACGTTCGGGTGCAATGGATGTCATCGGATTTAATTATCACGATTACAACTTCGAACCCTTTCCGGAAAACTTCCCCGGACAGATTCTGCATGTAAGCGAATCTACCTCCGGACTGATGACACGCGGTTTCTATATGATGCCTTCCGATTCGATGTATATATGGCCTGTAAACTGGTGGGATCGTTTTGAACGTCCGTTGCATCAGTGCTCATCTTATGATAATTGTCATGTGCCCTGGGGCTCTACCCACGAAAAATCATGGTACGAAGTGAAACGGCTGCCGCATGTGGCCGGTACCTTCATCTGGACCGGATTTGATTATCTGGGCGAACCCACACCTTTCTGGTGGCCGAGCCGAAGCAGCTTCTTTGGCATTGTAGATCTGGCCGGTTTCCCGAAAGATGTATATTATATGTATCAGAGTGAATGGACGGATCAACCTGTATTACATATCTTCCCGCACTGGAACTGGGAACCTGGCGAAATGGTTGATGTCTGGGCTTACTATAATAATGCCGACGAGGTGGAACTGCTGCTTAATGGCAAAAGTCTGGGTAGTCGCTCAAAAACCGACAGCACATTTCATGTAAGCTGGCGCGTTCCCTTCACACCGGGCACATTACAGGCCGTTTCACGCAAGAACGGCAAAGAAATACTAACACGCGAAATACATACGGCAGGCGAACCCGTGGCTATCCGGTTAATTCCGGACCGCCCGATGATTCAGGCCGACGGCACAGATTTGTCGTTTGTTACTGCCGAAATTGTGGATAAAGATGGGAATCTGGTCCCCTGCGCTAACCCTTTAATTACGTTCACTGTTGAGGGTGACGGCTTCATTGCCGGAACCGATAACGGCGATCAGAACGACCCGAACAGCCTGAAAAAACCCGGGCGCCATGCTTTTTACGGCAAAGCGCTGGCGGTTGTTCAGGCCGGTGTGAAACCCGATTCGATCCGTCTTACGGCAACGGCCGAAGGTTTTGAACCGGTAACGGTGATGATACAGTCAAAATAGAATAACAAAAAGAACTGTATACCTTGTTGTTATGCATAAAATATTGAATATATAGATTATTAGTTGAAAGGTATTGAATATATATATAGACTTGGTTTTTAAGTGCATTGAATACATATAGATTTAGGTTTACATTTACAATTACAATTACATGAACACTAACCTTTAACTGACCCTTAACTTATAACCTGTTGTGATGAACAGCCCTTAGGGCTGTTCATCCGGCAGTTTAGTCTGAAAGGTAAAAAGATTGTTTTAAGTTATTAATTATCATTTTATAAGGAAAGAGCTTAATCCTTACCCGATACATCGGGAGTTGTTAGTTTTTTGCCAGTTGTGAAACGCTTTTTTCACAATTGGCAAATTCTTTTTTCACAGCCGGCAAAAAAGCATTCAATAGCTGTCAAACCGCTAATTCATCACGATCTTCCTGTCAGAACTTACTGTATCAAAGTAAAAAGATATATTTATTTTCAGTTTCATTAAACCTTATTATATTTAAGAAGTCTAACAGATTGGTGTGTAGAGTTAGCTTTTTTAGTATTAATTGTAGAGTACCATTTAGAACAAATGACGACAAGAGTGAAGTGGGGTGTCACCGTGGCAATATGCGTATTGCTGGTTGGCATGTTTCTCTATCCGAGGATCAGAGATAAAGTGAAAGCAACGAAAGAAACTCAAACCCAACCGGTGCCGTCAGGCACACCTTTGAGCAGACAGCGTTTAAGTGTAGAAGCAGAAGTGTTGGATTACCGTCCCTTAACGGATAAAACCATTGTAACAGGTAGCACGATGCCGGACGAAGAGGTAAATCTCTCTTTCGAATCATCCGGAAAAATCACGAATATCTTTTTCAATGAAGGATCACATGTGAAGAAGGGCGAGCTGCTGGCCAAGATCAATGATCAGCCGTTGCAGGCCGAGCTTAAAAAACTCGAGGCCCAGATTCCGCTGGCCAAAGAGCGCGTTTACAGACAACAAACTCTGTTGGCTAAAGATGCTGTGAGTCATGAAGCATATGAACAGGTGGTTACCGAATACGATAAACTGATGGCCGATATAGACCTGATCAAAGCACGTATTGCTCAGACTGAACTGCGCGCCCCTTTCGATGGCATCATCGGATTACGCAATGTGAGCGAAGGTGCTTATGCTTCGCCTACAACAGTTGTGTCTACACTTACCTGTATCGCACCGCTCAAGATCGAATTCTCGGTCCCCGAGCGCTATGCTACCGATATCCGTGAAGGAACACCTGTTATCTTTCGCCTCAATACAGCCGGCGATCTGATGGAGGATTATCCCGCTACGGTTTATGCCGTTGAGAGCAAAATCGACGAATCGACACGTTCGCTCAAGGTGCGTGCCAAATATCCCAACCGTAACGAAGCCATTCTGCCCGGACGTTATACCTCGGTAGAAATTACCCGACGCGAGATCAAAAAGGCACTGGCTATCCCCAGTCAGGCGCTGATCCCCGAAATGGGACGCAATATCGTCTATCTCTATAAAAACGGAGTAGCCGAACCGGTAGAAATTATATTGGGACTGCGTACCGAAGACCGGGTACAGGCACTCGAAGGGCTACAGGCCGGCGATACGCTCATTACCTCTGGCGTGATGCAATTGCGTACCGGAATTCCTATTCACATTGATAATCTGAACTAAACACCATGGCAAATATATCCGAATTAAGCATCAAACGGCCGGTTCTCTCTACGGTGTTGATGCTCGTCATTCTGCTTTTCGGGATGATTGGTTATCGTTTTCTTGGTGTACGTGAGTTTCCGAGTGTGGATAATCCGATTATTTCGGTCAATGTATCCTATCCCGGGGCTAATGCAGAAGTAATCATGAACCAGATTACCGAACCGCTCGAACAAAATATTAACGGGATACCGGGTATCCGCTCGCTGAGTAGTGTCAGTAGTCAGGGCAGCTCGCGTATCACCGTTGAATTTGAACTCTCCGTGGATCTCGAAACGGCTGCAAATGATGTGCGCGATAAAGTATCGCGTGCCCAGCGTTATCTGCCGCGCGACTGTGATCCGCCTACTGTGGCGAAAGCCGATGCCGATGCTTCGCCGATTATGCAGATTGGTATCCGCAGTAGTAAGCGCTCGCTGATGGAACTGAGCGAAATTGCCGAGCTTACCGTGAAAGAGCGATTGCAGACCATTCCCAATGTGAGCGGGGTGGATATCTGGGGACAAAAACGCTATTCCATGCGTCTCTGGCTCGATCCGATCAAGATGGCAGGATACGCCATTACGCCGCTCGACGTGAAAAGTGCCGTAGATGCCGAGAATGTGGAGCTGCCTTCGGGCAGTATCGAAGGGAATACCATCGATTTATCCATACGAACTTTGGGGCTGATGCATACGGCAAAGGAGTTTAATGAACTGATCATCAAACAGGATGGCGATAATGTGATCCGTTTTCAGGATATTGGTCGTGCCGAAATCAGTCCGGAGGATCTGCGCAGCATCCTGCGTAAAAACGGAGAGCCGCTGGTAATTAATATCATCATTCCGCAGCCGGGAGCCAATCAGATCGAAATAGCCGATGAGGCTTATAAACGCATCGAACAGCTCGAGAAAGATCTGCCGGAAGATGTCTCTATTGAGATGATTTATGATAATACCCGTTTTATCCGCGCTTCGATTGATGAGGTACGAAATACCATTTATATTGCCTTTACGCTTGTGGTATTGATTATCTTTCTGTTCCTGCGCGACTGGCGCATTACGCTTGTTCCTACCGTGGTTATTCCGGTCTCCCTGATCGGCGCCTTCTTCGTGATGTATATCTTCGGCTTCTCGGTTAATGTGCTGACGATGCTGGCGGTGGTATTATCCGTGGGATTGGTGGTGGATGATGCGATTGTGATGGTGGAGAATATTTATGTCCGTATTGAGCAGGGAATGACTCCCCGCGAGGCCGGGATTAAAGGTTCGCGCGAGATTTTCTTTGCCGTAATATCCACAACCATTACACTGGTATCTGTTTTCCTTCCCATTATGTTTATGGAGGGAATGACGGGGCGACTGTTTAAAGAATTTAGTATAGTAATTGCCGGTTCGGTGATTATCTCTTCGTTTGTGGCACTCACTTTTACTCCGATGCTTGCCACCAAGCTGTTGAAACGTCGCGAGAAAAAGGGATGGTTCTATACAAAAACCGAACCCTTTTTCGAAGGTTTAAACCATATTTATGCCCGCGGGCTGAGAGGTTTTCTGCGTCTGCGCTGGATATCGATTCCGATTGTGGTAATTCTGTTCGGCGTGATTGGTTATTTCTGGAATCATATTCCTTCCGAGCTTTCACCACTCGAAGACCGTTCCCTGATTCAGATGCGCTTCACCACGCAGGAGGGAGCTACCTTCGAGTTTAAGCGTGCTTTTGCCGATAAGCTGCAGGAGATTGCCGACTCGCTGGTATCCGAACGCAATGCCATTGTATCGCTGGCCAGCAGCAATATGAATTTTGTGAATGTGATGCTTACCGATATTCAGGAACGTGAACGTTCGCAGATGGAGATCGCCGATGCTTTATCGGCCAAAGTGAGACAGGAAACCATGGCGCGTGGTTTTGTGCAGCAACAGTCTACCTTTGGCGGTCGTCGCGGCGGTATGCCGGTGCAATATGTATTGCAGGCAACCAGTCTGGAGAAATTGCAGGAATATCTGCCTGAATTTATGGAGAAAGTAAGCGAAAGTCCGGTATTCCAGATGTCGGATGTGAATCTGAAATTCACCAAACCCGAAGCCCGTTTGCAGATTGATCGCGACAAAGCCTCTTCGCTGGGTGTTAGCACACAGACCATTGCCCAGACTCTGCAATATGCCCTGAGCGGACAGCGTATGGGATATTTCTATCTGAACGGCAAACAGTATCAGATTTTAGGAGAAATCAACCGGCAACAACGTAATACGCCGCTTGATCTGAAATCCATTTATGTGCGCAGCCGTAATGGCGAAATGATTCAGCTCGATAATCTGGTCTCTTTAAAAGAGGATGTGGCACCGCCACAGCTGTATCGCTTCAATCGTTTTGTATCGGCTACCATTACAAGCGGACTGAATAAAGGATATACCATTGGCGACGGACTCGATGAGATGGATCGTATTGCCGAAGAGGTGTTGGATGATAGTTTCCGTACGGCGCTTGCCGGCGAATCGAAGGAGTTTCGCGAGAGTTCTTCGAGTTTGATGTTTGCCATGATTCTGGCACTGGTATTGATCTTTTTAGTACTGGCTGCCCAGTTTGAGAGTTTTAAGGATCCGATGATCGTAATGATTACGGTGCCATTGGCCATTTCGGGTGCACTTGTGTTTATGTATTATTCGGGGATCACCATGAATATCTTCAGTCAGATCGGATTGATTATGCTAATCGGACTGGTAGCTAAAAATGGTATTTTAATTGTGGAGTTTGCCAATCAGTATCAGGAAACGGGGCTTCCGATTATGGAATCGATTCATACCGCTTCGGTACAGCGTCTGCGTCCTATTCTGATGACCAGTATCTCAACTATTCTGGGATTAATTCCGCTGGTATATGCTTCGGGCGAAGGAGCTCAGGGGCGAATTGCCATGGGGATAGCCGTAGTGGGAGGTATGCTGGTTTCCACATTGTTAACATTATTCATAGTGCCGGCCATGTATTCATTTATCTCAACCGAACGAATTAAAAAGAAAGTATGAAAAAACAAATTGAAAACAGAAAGAAAGCTATGATATTGTGGGCGCTGCTGTCTGTATTTATACCTCTTACAGCACAACAGACGGTATCGCTCGAAGATTGTATACGCATCGGTCTGGAACGGAATTATGCCATCCAGATTGTGCGTAACGAACAACAGATCAGCAAGAATAATGCTACTATCGGGAATGCCGGATTTTTGCCGACAGCCGATTTTAGCGGCGGAGCAAACGGTACATTATATGATTATAATAACCGGCTGATGGAGGATGGATCGACCGAGAAAATAAACGGAGTAAATAATAATACGGCCAATGCCGGACTGAATATCAACTGGACTATTTTCGACGGGTTTGGCATTCAGACCACCTATGCCCAATTAAAAGAACAACAACAACTGGGCGATCTGAACCTGAGGCTGGCTATCGAAGATCTGATGGCAGATATCTCCGGCGAATATTATAATTATATCCGCCAAAAGATTCGTTTCCGGAATTTAAAGGCAACATTGAATCTGTCGCGCGAACGACTACGCATCGTGGAAGAACGTTATACCATTGGTTCCATGTCTCGTCTGGATTTACAGCAGGCACAGGTCGATTTCAATGCCGACAGTTCGAATGTACTGAATCAGCGGCAAACGGTGCATAATTCGCGTATCCGGCTCAACCAGCTGATGGCTCTTGATGATGTGGAGACATTGGTGCTGGTACGCGATTCATTTATTACACCGAATGTAGATCTGCAGGAAAACCTGTTGTGGGAAAGTACACAGCTGAATAATACATCTCTTTTAATCTCACAGAAAAACATCCTGCTTTCCGAGTTGGATTATAAGAAGGTGAAGAGTAGAAATTATCCTACAGTCAGACTGAACGGCGGATACGGATATACGGCTAACTGGTACGAAACCGGAACTATCGATATGCAACAGCGATTGGGTTTAAGTTATGGTGTTACCGTAGGATTTACACTGTTCGACGGACTTAACCGGAAGCGCGAACAACGCAATGCCCGCATTCAGGTAGAAAACCGCACGCTGCGTACGCAGGATATGCAGCTTACCTTACAGGCTGATATGAGTAATTTATGGATGTCGTATCAAAATAACCTCACACTCTGGAATCTGGAGAAAGAGAATGTAGTGGCTGCTCAGGAGAATTATAACATTGCCATAGAGCGGTATAAACTGGGCGATCTTTCGGGAATCGAATTGCGTGAAGCGCAAAACAGTCTGCTGGCAGCCGAAGAGCGACTCTCTACAGCCGAATATTCCACAAAGATCTGCGAAATATCACTTTTACAGTTAAGCGGACAAATAATGAATAATATGCTGGCGGGAGATTTATAGCTTTGACAAATTATACTACCTTTGCAGGCAGTAAATTGTAATGTGATCATGCGTTTTTTTCCGAAAGTAAATACATTAAAGAAAAGCATATTATTATACAGAGGTATCCGTTACCGGAAAGGTCACGGTGTGCATTCTCCTTTTGCCTTTAATCTGATTACAAAGGTGATCGAGGAGAAATGTTCTTATTATAGTTTTCAGGATATTGAATTATTGCGTAAGCAGTTACTTTATTCGGAGGATCCGGTCTCTTATCCCGATCGGAGAAATCCGGAAAAGATGCGTAAAAGTACTATAGGGAATCTGGTGAAACGGGAAGCCATAAACCGGAAACGGGGCGAATTACTTTTTAAACTCACAAATTACTTTCAGTCCAAGCGCATGATTCAATTAGGGCCGACTATGGGGATTTCTACCTTATATATGACCGCATATGCTTCGGATATCCGCTGCATCGCTATCGAATCGGTTCCCGAATTTGCAGCCGTAGCCTGTCAGGTCTTTTCCAAAACAGCCTGTAATCCGATCGATCTTCGCATCGGCAGTTATCAACAGTTGTTACCAAGGGCTTTGAACGAATTAGGCAAGGTTGATTTTATATTCTTTAATGCTTTGCATGAACAAGAGTATAACCTGGAACTGTTTAAGAATTGTCTGCCTTATGTGCATGATGAAACCTTATTTGTTTTCAACGGAATTCGTATGAATAAGGAATCGCGCGATTACTGGAAAAAAATATGTGCACATCCGCAGGTTACGGTTTCTGTCGATTTATATGCGATGGGACTGGTTTTTTTCAATCGCAAATTACATAAACGAAATTATATTGTTTATTTCTAAACCAATCAGGAGGAAACAGCATGAAGAAAAGTTTAATATATACAGGTACAGGCGATAAAGGTAAAACATCGCTGGTAGGCGGGCAGCGGGTATCAAAAGCTCATCAGCGTATTGAAAGTTATGGTACGGTAGATGAACTCAATTCTTTCATCGGTCTGCTGATTACGGCTGTTGAAGATCAACACGACCGCGACTTCCTGCTTTTTATTCAGCATAAACTGTTTACCATCGGCTCTTATCTGGCAACCGATCAGGAACAGACCGAGTTACGCATCGAAAGCATGGTATTGCCCGAAACCATTCAGCGCATCGAAAGTGAAATCGATCGTATCGATAGTGGTCTGCCTAAAATGAATGCTTTTGTTTTGCCCGGAGGAAACCGTTCAGCCTCTCTTGCACATATCTGCCGGACTGTTTGTCGGCGTGCAGAACGTGAAATTTACCGGCTGGCCGAGAGCAGCACCGTCGAAGAGCCCGTGTTAATATTCATGAACAGATTATCGGATTATTTATTTGTTTTTGCCCGAAAAGAGAGCAGAATTCATAATGGAAATGAAATTATATGGGATAATACTTGCATCTAAAGAATATTGTTATATTTTTGCGGAAAAAATGAGAACCTGATTACCTTTTTTAACGTGGTTAATTAATACTTAACAGCTATGTATTGGACATTAGAATTAGCTTCAAAACTGGAAGACGCACCCTGGCCTGCAACGAAAGACGAGTTGATAGATTATGCACAACGTTCGGGTGCGCCTCTTGAAGTAATTGAAAATTTGCAGGAGATGGAAGATGAGGGAGAAATCTACGAATGTATGGAAGACATTTGGCCTGATTATCCAAGTAAGGAAGATTTTTTCTTCAATGAAGAAGAATATTAACGGATGCGATAACGCGTAAACGGATAAAATAAATCAAGGTAGCATTAGCATGCTGCCTTGTTTGTTTTATAACCGGTGAAAAAGAGCAACTGATGGTTTTTCGGTTTGCTTAATTCGGGTACGATACATGTTATTTTTTTGTTCAGATCCAATTCGACGCATCAGCATCCTGCTTATTTGTATTGTTATGTAATTTGAATTCCACTGCAGTGCAATTTGAATTACACTGCAGTGGAGTTATTTTTGCTTGCAGAAGGATCGCGGGTCTATACCATTGAATAATAATAATGAATAAATACAATTTATAACGAACTCTTCCGTTAAAATAAAGCAACCGGTCAAAAAAACATATCAATATAATACCTGCCGGCAGCATTTGTGATTCAGATTGATTGAATGAAAAGAATTCTTCTATTAGCGATATTTTGCATAAGTTGTGTTTTCGGAGCACGGGCACAATACGACTCGCAAATAAGTCAGTATTTCATGGCGCTGGGTTATTATAATCCGGCTTATGCAGGTGCCGGCGGCGATCTGAATGTACTGGCATTATCCCGCCTGCAGTGGCTGGGAATAGAAGGAGCTCCTAAATCATTCTTTGTCAATGCCGATATGCCGCTGAAGATCGGAAAAACAAACAACGGCGTGGGACTGGTCGTTTTTACCGACGGAATCGGATTATTTCGGAATACCCATGTGGCAGGGCAATATGCCTACAAACATAACCTGTTCGGCGGAACACTGAGTGTCGGCATTCAGCTGGGTATTGTGAATCAGTCGTTCGACGGAGAGAAAGTCTATTATCCAAGTAGTCAGTTTCATCAGAAAGAGGATTTGGCAATTCCATCTACCCAGGTAAGCGGCATGGGGTTTGATATTAATGGTGGTATTTACTATTCGCGTAAGAATTTATATGCCGGTTTCGGCGTAACTCATATCAATAAACCGGAGATACAACTCGACGAATATTCATATATGTTTCTGAGCAGTACATATAATTTGATTGCCGGATACAATATTCAGTTTAGTAACCCGTTATATGAATTACAACCGTCTGTCTTTCTGAAAACGGATATGCAGGTTTTTCAGGCAGATATTACGGCGCGTCTGCAGTTTAATAAAATGTTTACCGGAGGGCTTTCCTGGCGTGTTAACGAATCGGTCGTTTTATTACTGGGCGCACAATTTGGCGGATTCCGGTTTGGATACGCTTACGACTACCCAACCACACCTTTGTTCGCAAAGACCAGTGGTAGTCATGAACTCGTGGTCAGTTATAAGATTAAATTAAAGAAAAATAACTCAGGTAAAAACCGACACAAAAGTGTACGTATATTATAGTATATGAAAAAAATAGTATTCATGCTTGTGGCAATCGCCTTTTTGAGTTCTTGTGGCAAAACCCTGTCTGGTGGCGGTGGTGAAGTAACAGGCGTGCGCACAGTTGCCTTTAATGAACCATCACCTTACGGCATGGTATTGATTAAACGCGGTTCGTTCGAAATGGGACCATCGGATAAAGACTCGTTGTGGGGAATCAACCCCGAAACCAAAGCGGTCTCTTTCGATGCCTTCTGGATGGATGAAACCGAAATCACCAATGCCAAATATCGTCAGTTCCTCTATTATGTGCGCGATTCGATTATTCGCGAACGTCTGGCTGATCCGGCTTTCGGAGGTAATGACCTGTTTATGATTACCGAAGATCGTTATGGCGATCCGGTAACTCCGCATCTCGACTGGAATCGTCCGATTCCATGGAAGCGCCCGAACGAAGATGAATTACGTGCAATAGAAAGTGTATATGAGATCAATCCGGTAACCGGCGAGAAACGACTCGATCCGCGCCAGATGAACTATAAATACGAATGGTATGATTATACTACAGCCGCCCTGCGTAAAAATAACCTGGATCCTTATGCCCGCGTTCGCAATACCGATCTTCAGGTTGACCCGAATGAGGTGGTGATGATCTCCAAAGATACAGCCTATATCACCGAAGACGGTGATATCGTAAACGAAACGATTACCCGCCAGCTGAGCGGTCCGTGGGATTTCCTGCATACCCGTATTGTAAATGTTTATCCGGACGAAACCTGCTGGATCAATGATTTTAACAATGCGTATAACGAACCTTATATGCGTATGTATTTTACACATCCCGGCTATGATGATTATCCGGTAGTGGGCGTATCCTGGGAAATGGCAACCGCTTTTTGCGTGTGGCGTACCGAATTATTTAAACAATCCATGAGTTTTCCGGCCGGTCAGGCTATTGAGCCGTTCCGTCTGCCTTCTGAAGGAGAATGGGAATATGCGGCACGTACCGGAAAGAACGAAAATAAATATCCCTGGGCCGGTGATGACCTGCAAACTGCTAAAGGTTGTTTCCTGGGTAACTTCAAACCGGGTAAAGGGAATTATACCGAAGACGGTCACCTGATTCCGGCCCGTGTCGGTTCTTTTGCTCCGAACGAATTCGGACTATATGATATGGCCGGTAATGTGGCCGAATGGACATCGACCTCTTTCTCTGAGTCGGGTCCGAGTCAGATGAATGATATGAACCCCGATTTGCGTTATCATGCAGCCATCGAAGATCCTTATGCGATGAAGAAAAAGACTGTACGCGGCGGTTCATGGAAAGATGTAGCCCAGTTCATCCGTTCGGATATGCGAACCTACGAATATCAGAATGAGACCCGCTCATACATCGGATTCCGTTGTGCCCGAACGCAGGTGGGATTCTCCAGATCAAAAGGTAAAAAATAAACGGCAGCACACTGTCGTATTCTGTCAATCAGTTAGTAAGAATATATCAGATTATGGGAAAATATAAAAGATACAAGAACAGATTAGAAATGTATCTCGCAAGCGAGAGAGGTAAACGCGTTTTGAATTTCTGTTACAGCTGGGGTGCCTCCATCGTTATTATCGGTGCCATGTTTAAGTTGCTTCACTTACCGTATGGTAATCAGGTAATCGCGATTGCGATGACATTCGAAGCTTTGATTTTCTTTATCTCTGCTTTTGAGAAGCCGGGGAATGAATATCACTGGGAAGAGGTTTTCCCTGTTTTGAAATCTAAAAATCCGATGGATCGTCCTGACTTTACGGGTGGCGCTCCGCGAACCATTCTCGATTCGCCCGATAATCTGGAAGATCCGGCTTCTGTGGCACAGCCTATGAGCGTTAATCTCGGTACAGCTGCCAAATCGGCCGGTATTGCCGGTCTTGGTCTGGATGTATCGGAAGAAGATGCTAAAAATCTATCAGCCAGCATTAAGAAACTGAGCGGTGCAGCCGATCAGATCTCTAAAATGGCTGATCTTACCGAAGCCACCCAGAAATACCTGGAGCAGCTTTCATCCATTTCAACCCATATGGAACGTTTCGGCGAGGTTACTCATTCGCTGACAGATGTTTCTGATACGCTGTTAAATTCTTATAAATCAATTACTGATAATTCGGATGGCATCAGTCAGAACTCACGCGGATATGTACAACAGATGGAGACACTGAACCGCAATATCTCCGGTCTGAATACCATTTACGAAATTCAGCTGAAGAGCATCAGCTCACAGATTGAATCGATCGAGCATATCAACGGCGGCCTGAGTCGCATCCGCGAAATGTACGACGGCTCGGTTATCGACAGCTCTGTATTCCGTAACGAAACCGAAAAGATGACCCGCCAGCTGGCCGAACTGAATCAGGTTTATGCCCGTCTGTTGCAGGCGATGACCGTGAATATGGGTTATCAGGCTCCAACGCCTCCGCCGCCTCCGGCACCTGCACATGCTCCGGCACACGATCCGCATTCGCCTTATGGCCATTACGGTTATAATCAGTCTCCCTATTCATCCAACCCGTTGAAGTAAGAAACAGATGGCAGGATTAGCAAACAGCCCCAATTCGCCCCGTCAGAAGATGATCAACCTGATGTATCTGGTGTTCATCGCCATGATGGCACTGAATGTGTCGTCGGATGTATTAGACGGGTTCGAAGTGGTAGAAAGCAGCTTACGCACCTCGATTGATAATACAACACAACGCAACGAGATTGTGCAAACCGAGCTGGATGCCTATTATTCCATGAATCCCGAAAAGGTACACGAATGGTATCAGAAGGGACAACAGGTAAAAGAGGCTTCGGATAATCTGTATAATTATGTACAGCAGCTCAAACAAGACATTGCTATCGAAACCGATGGCAAAGATGCCGATATGTATAATATCCGCAACAAAGAAAACCTGGAAGC
>CAMTPG010000030.1 GCA_947074335.1 uncultured Parabacteroides sp. | reverse complement strand
TCGAAACTGGTATCATCAAAGTTGGTGAAGAAGTTCAGATCATCGGTTTAGGTGCTGAAGGCAAAAAATCTGTTGTTACAGGTGTGGAAATGTTCCGCAAACTGTTGGATCAGGGTGAAGCTGGTGACAACGTAGGTTTGTTGTTGCGTGGTATCGACAAAGATCAGATCAAACGTGGTATGGTAATTTGTCACCCGGGTCAGGTTAATCCTCACTCTCACTTCAAAGCTGAGGTGTATATCCTGAAAAAAGAAGAAGGTGGTCGTCACACTCCGTTCCACAACAAATACCGTCCGCAGTTCTATATCCGTACATTGGACGTAACAGGTGAAATTACTCTTCCGGAAGGAACTGAAATGGTAATGCCTGGTGATAACGTTACAATCGACGTAGAATTGATCTACCCGGTAGCTTGTTCTGTAGGTCTTCGTTTCGCTATCCGCGAAGGTGGTCGTACAGTAGGTGCAGGTCAGATTACTGAATTAGAAGACTAATTCACAAAATAACACTCCGGCCGGATTGTGCAAACAGTCCGGCTGATTTACGGAACTAGCTCAGTTGGTAGAGCACTGGTCTCCAAAACCAGGTGTCGGGAGTTCGAGCCTCTCGTTCCGTGCAAAAAAATCTATAGATTCAATGAAAAAGATTATTACTTATATAAAGGAATCTTATAACGAGCTTGTTTATAAAGTTTCTTGGCCGACCAGAACAGAGCTTTCCAATAGTGCAGTGGTTGTTATGATTGCTTCCCTAATCATTGCTGCTTTGATATTTGTTATGGACGCTGGCTTCGAAGGTGTGATGCGTTTCTTTTACGAGAAAATCTTTTAAATCAGTACGATTATGTCTGATGTACAAAAGAAATTCTATGTTCTCAGAGCTATTAGTGGCAAAGAGAATAAAGTAAGAGAGTATCTTGAGGCAGAATTGAAGAATACTGACTTAGGTGAATATGTGTCACAAGTCCTGATTCCTACTGAAAAAACTTTTACAATCAGAAATGGTAAAAAGGTGATGAAAGAAAGAGCCTATTTGCCAGGTTATGTGTTAGTAGAAGCTGCTTTGGTAGGTGAAGTCGCTCATCGATTGCGTAACATCCCCAATGTGATTGGTTTCTTAGGAGGTTCGGATAATCCCGTGCCCCTGCGTCCGGCAGAAGTGAATCGTATCTTAGGTACGGTTGATGATTTGCAGGAGTCTCAGGAAGAACTGGATATCCAATTCTATGTGGGCGAAAGCGTAAAAATCACTTTTGGACCTTTCAACGGGTTTACGGGTGTGATCGAAGAGATCAATGCCGAGAAAAAGAAACTCAAAGTGATGGTAAAAGTCTTCGGGCGTAAAACACCGCTTGAGTTAGGTTATATGCAAGTAGAGAAAGAGTAATACAATTGTTACGGTATTGTTTTTTCTCATAAATCGGAGTTATATATATAAAAATTAGAAACAATGGCTAAAGAAGTTGCTGGACAAATCAAATTGCAGATTAAAGGAGGAGCAGCAAACCCTTCTCCCCCAGTAGGACCTGCTTTGGGTTCTAAGGGTATTAATATAATGGAGTTTTGCAAGCAATTTAATGCCAGAACCCAAGACAAAGCCGGTAAAGTATTACCTGTGGTAATTACTTACTATGCGGACAAGTCTTTCGACTTTGTCGTGAAAACTCCTCCCGTAGCTATCCAGTTGCTGGAAGCTGTTAAAGCGAAGAGTGGTTCTGCAGAGCCTAATCGTAAGAAGATTGCTGAAATCACTTGGGATCAGGTAAAAACTATTGCAGAAGACAAATTAGTCGATCTGAACTGCTTTACTGTAGAAGCTGCTATGCGAATGGTAGCCGGTACAGCCAGAAGTATGGGTATCACTGTAAAAGGGACATTCCCGGATAATAACTAATAAACTTCAATTGAGATGAGTAAACTTACAAAAAATCAGAAGTTGGCTTTGGGCAAGATTGAAGCTGGGAAAGCATACACATTAAAGGAAGCTTCAGCTTTAGTAAAAGAAATTACTACTACTAAGTTTGACGCATCTGTAGATGTAGATGTCCGTTTAGGTGTTGACCCTCGTAAAGCTAATCAGATGGTAAGAGGCGTGGTTTCACTGCCTCACGGAACTGGTAAACAGGTTCGGGTTCTCGCATTATGTACACCAGACAAGGAAGCAGAAGCTAAAGCAGCCGGTGCTGACTATGTTGGTTTAGACGAGTATATTGATAAAATTAAAGGTGGTTGGACTGATATTGATGTAATTATCACTATGCCTTCAATCATGGGTAAAATCGGTGCGCTGGGTCGCGTGTTAGGTCCTCGTGGTTTAATGCCAAACCCAAAAAGCGGTACTGTTACCAATGAAATCGGCAACGCGGTAAAAGAAGTTAAACAGGGTAAGATCGACTTTAAAGTAGACAAAACCGGTATCGTTCACACATCTGTTGGTAAAGTGTCTTTCACTCCCGATCAGATTCGTGACAATGCTAAAGAGTTTATTTCAACTTTGCTGAAGTTGAAACCGTCTGCAGCTAAAGGTACATATATTAAGAGCATTTATCTTTCTAGTACAATGAGTGCGGGTATTAAAATTGACCCCAAATCAGTTGAAGAAAACTAATTTAAAATTATTGGACAATGAAAAAGGAAGATAAAGGCATAATTATAAGTCAACTGACAGAGGTTCTTAATGCATACCCTCATTTCTACCTGACTAACATCGAAGCATTGAATGCAGAGAAAACAAGTCAGTTAAGAAGAGAATGCTTTAAGAAAGAAGTGAAGCTTGTTGTTGTAAAAAACAACCTGCTTAAAAAAGCAATGGAACAGGTAGAAGGTGATTTCTCTCCTTTATACGGTTCTATGAAGGGTAATACAGCTGTGATGTTATCACAGACTGCTAATGCTCCTGCTCGATTGATTCAGGATTTTACTAAAGGAACAAAAGGTGAAGGTAAACCCCAGTTAAAAGCAGCTTACGTACAGGAAAGCTTCTATATTGGTGCTGAAAACCTGGACGCTTTGGTAAACATCAAGAGCAAAAACGAACTTATCGCCGATATTATCATGTTGTTGGAATCTCCGGCGAAAAACGTTATCTCTGCTCTTCAGTCATCAGGACAGACAATCCATGGTCTCTTGAAGACTCTGGAAGAAAAATAATTTTTTTAATTTACACAGATAAACAAACATTTAAATCATACAAAAATGGCAGATTTGAAAGCTTTTGCAGAACAATTAGTAAACCTGACCGTAAAAGAAGTTAGCGAGTTAGCTACTATCCTTAAAGAAGAATATGGTATTGAACCTGCTGCTGCAGCTGTAGCTGTTGCTGGTCCTGCTGCTGGTGGTGCACCTGCTGTAGAAGAAAAAACTTCTTTTGACGTAGTATTGAAAGCACCGGGTGCTAACAAACTTGCAATCGTGAAGTTGGTTAAAGAATTAACTGGTCTTGGTTTGAAAGAAGCTAAAGATATGGTTGATGGCGCTCCTAGCGTATTGAAAGAAGGATTAGCTAAAGCTGATGCTGAAGGTTTGAAGAAACAGTTAGAAGAAGCCGGAGCTGAAGTTGAGCTTAAATAGTATTTATAGCCTGGTAATCAGGTGATTTGGTTAAGAGTCTTCCTTTACGGAAGATTCTTGACCTTTTTGTGTCTATAATTTCAATAAGTTCAATAAATACTTTACTAAATGTCTTCAACAGCTGTAAATCAAAGAGTTAATTTTGCTTCGATAAAAAATCAGTTCCCTTATCCGGACTTTCTCGAAGTACAATTGAAGTCATTCCAAGACTTTCTTCAACTTGACACTCCTCCTGAAAAAAGAAAGAAGGAGGGATTATACAAAGTATTTGCAGAAAACTTCCCGATTGCAGATACTCGTAACAATTTTGTGTTGGAGTTCTTAGATTACTATATCGATCCGCCACGCTATACCATCGATGAGTGTATTGCGCGCGGTTTAACATATAGTGTTCCCTTAAAAGCAAAATTAAAATTATATTGTACTGATCCCGATCACGAAGATTTTGATACCGTGATTCAGGACGTGTATTTAGGACCAATTCCTTACATGACAGAACGAGGTACTTTCGTTATCAATGGTGCCGAACGTGTTGTGGTTTCACAGCTTCACCGTTCACCCGGCGTATTCTTCGGCCAGAGCACACATGCTAACGGAACAAAACTTTATTCTGCCCGTATCATTCCTTTTAAAGGCTCATGGATCGAATTTGCAACCGACATCAACAATGTGATGTATGCATATATCGATCGTAAAAAGAAATTGCCCGTAACAACTTTGTTGCGTGCCATCGGTTTTGAAAGCGATAAAGACATTTTAGAAATCTTTAATCTCGCCGAAGAGGTTAAAGTAACCAAAACCAATCTCAAGAAATTGATCGGCCGAAAACTGGCTGCACGTGTTTTGAAAACATGGGTAGAAGATTTCGTCGATGAAGATACAGGTGAAGTTGTTTCTATTGAACGTAATGATGTAATTATAGACCGCGAATCGGTTCTCGACAGCGACAATATCGAAGCTATTCTGGAATCGGGTACGCAAAATATTTTATTACATCGCGAAGATCAGAATCTTTCTGATTTCGCTATCATTTACAATACACTTCAAAAAGACCCGAGTAACTCGGAAAAAGAGGCTGTGCTTTATATCTATCGTCAGTTGCGTAATGCTGAACCTGCCGATGAAGCCAGTGCAAGAGAGGTTATCCAGAACCTGTTCTTCTCCGAAAAACGTTACGACCTGGGTGAAGTGGGCCGTTACAGAATCAACAAAAAACTGAATCTGTCAACCAGTGCCGATACGAAGGTACTTACTAAAGAGGATATCATCGAAATCATCAAATACCTGATTGAATTGATTAATTCAAAAGCAATCGTGGATGATATTGACCACCTCAGTAACCGTCGTGTCCGTACAGTTGGCGAACAGCTTTACAACCAGTTTGGTATTGGTCTGGCCCGTATGTCACGTACCGTACGCGAACGTATGAATGTACGCGATAATGAGGTATTTACTCCGATCGATTTGATCAACGCGAAAACAATTTCGTCGGTGGTTAATTCATTCTTCGGTACAAATGCTTTATCTCAGTTCATGGATCAAACAAATCCGCTGGCTGAAATTACACACAAACGACGTCTGTCTGCACTGGGTCCGGGTGGTTTATCAAGAGAACGTGCCGGTTTCGAAGTGCGTGACGTACACTATACACACTACGGACGTTTATGTCCGATCGAAACACCTGAAGGTCCGAACATTGGTTTGATCTCTTCATTGTGTGTTTATGCAAAAATCAATGTACTGGGCTTTATTGCCACACCGTATCGTACGGTAAATGACGGTACAGTTGATTTTACTGAAAAAGGTTTACAGTATTATACAGCCGAAGAAGAAGAAGAAAAAACAATCGCACAGGGTAATGCTCCTTTGAATGATGAAGGTAAATTTATCCGTGATAAGGTTAAAGCCCGCTTCGAAGCCGACTTCCCCGTAGTACCGCCATCAGAAGTAGATTTGATGGACGTTGCTCCGCAGCAGATCGCTTCGATTGCCGCTTCTCTGATTCCGTTCCTGGAACATGATGATGCGAACCGCGCCCTGATGGGATCGAATATGATGCGCCAGGCCGTTCCGTTGTTGCGTACAGATGCTCCGATTGTAGGTACAGGTATCGAAGCCCAGGTGGCCAGCGATTCGCGTACTCAGATCATTGCCGAACGTGAAGGCGAAATTGTATATGTGGATGCAACCTGTATCAAAATTAAATATGACCGTTCTGAAGACGAAGAATTTGTAAGCTTCGAAGATTCGGTTAAAACATATGTTATTCCGAAATGGCGTAAAACAAACCAGAGTACAACGATCGACCTGCATCCGATCTGTCATTTAGGACAGCGTGTGAAAGCGGGAGACATCCTTACTGAAGGTTATTCTACGCAAAAAGGCGAACTGGCACTTGGACGTAATGTGAAAGTGGCCTATATGCCCTGGAAAGGTTATAACTATGAGGATGCCATCGTATTGAACGAACGTATGGTAAGAGAAGATTACTTCACATCTATTCATGTGGACGAATATATTCTTGAAGTACGCGAAACAAAACGTGGTATGGAAGAGCTGACTTCGGATATCCCGAATGTGAGCGAAGAAGCAACTAAAGATCTCGACGAAAGAGGTATCGTTCGCGTAGGTGCTCGTATCGAACCGGGTGATATCCTGATCGGTAAGATTACACCGAAAGGTGAATCGGATCCTTCTCCGGAAGAAAAACTGTTGCGTGCTATCTTTGGTGACAAAGCCGGTGATGTGAAAGATGCTTCACTGAAAGCTACTCCTTCATTGCGTGGTGTGGTTATCGATACCAAATTATTCTCGAAAGCCGTGAAGAAACGTAAGTCTCGTCTGACTGATAAAGCGATTCTTCCGAAACTGGATGAAGAATACGAAAGCAAACTGGTTGATCTGAAGAATCTGCTGGCTGATAAATTGGTTGCTTTAACCAATGGTCAGATTTCGCAGGGTGTGAAAGATTATATGAATACGGAAGTAATAGCCAAAGGTGCTAAGTTTACACGTCGTGTTCTTGAAGATCTGGATTATAATATTGTTCAGGTAAGCAGCTGGACTGCTGATGAAGCCAAAAATGACCTCATCAAACAGGTGATTCTGAATTATCTGAAGAAATTTAAAGAGCTGGATGCTGAATTAAGACGTAAGAAATTTGACCTTACCATCGGTGATGAACTCCCAACCGGTATTGTTCAGATGGCGAAAGTTTATATCGCTAAAAAACGTAAGATTCAGGTTGGTGATAAAATGGCCGGTCGTCACGGTAATAAAGGTATTGTTTCTAAAATTGTTCGTGAAGAAGATATGCCGTTCCTCGAAGACGGAACAACGGTTGATATCTGTCTGAACCCGCTGGGTGTACCTTCGCGTATGAACCTGGGTCAGATTTTCGAAGCTGTACTGGGTTGGGCCGGACGTTCAATGGATGTGAAATTTGCTACTCCGATTTTCGACGGTGCCTCTCTGGATGATTTGAATGAATGGACAGATAAAGCCGGTATTCCGCGTTACGGTAAAACCTATCTGCATGATGGTGGAACCGGGGAGCGTTTTGACCAGCCTGCCACAGTAGGGGTAACTTACTTCCTCAAACTGGGTCACATGGTTGATGATAAAATGCATGCGCGTTCAATCGGTCCGTACTCACTGATTACACAACAGCCGCTGGGTGGTAAAGCTCAGTTTGGTGGTCAGCGTTTCGGAGAGATGGAGGTTTGGGCACTTGAAGCTTTCGGTGCTGCTCATATCCTGCAGGAAATTCTTACAATCAAATCCGACGACGTTGTTGGACGTTCTAAAGCGTATGAAGCGATTGTAAAAGGTGATCCTATGCCACAACCGGGTATTCCGGAATCTCTGAATGTATTGTTGCATGAGCTTAGAGGTTTAGGTCTCAGCTTTACTCTCGATTAATTCATTTAATAAAAAACAGGGTTGATGTGTTTAGGCACATCAACCTAACACATAGATAACTCTTTATAAAATAATAATATGGCTTTTAGAAAAGAAAACAAGATAAAGAGTAACTTTTCAAAAATAACCATCGGTTTAGCATCTCCCGAAGAAATTCTTGAAAATTCAAGCGGAGAAGTATTAAAACCGGAAACGATCAATTATCGTACCTACAAACCGGAACGTGATGGTCTTTTCTGCGAACGTATCTTCGGTCCGATTAAGGATTACGAGTGCCATTGCGGAAAATACAAACGTATTCGTTATAAAGGCATTGTATGTGACCGTTGCGGGGTTGAAGTTACCGAAAAGAAAGTGCGTCGTGAACGAATGGGACATATCCATTTAGTGGTTCCCGTCGCTCATATTTGGTATTTCCGTTCTTTGCCAAACAAAATGGGTTACCTGCTGGGTTTACCAACTAAAAAGCTGGATTCAATCATTTACTACGAACGTTATGTGGTTGTTCAGCCGGGTTGTGTGGATACCGTAGCCGAATTAGATCTGCTTTCGGAAGAAGAATATTTGCAGATTCTTGATGATCTGCCAAAAGAAAATCAGTTGTTGGAAGATACAGATCCGAACAAATTCATTGCCAAAATCGGTGCTGAAGCTGTTTATGAACTGCTGACACGTCTGGATCTGGATACTCTTTCTTACGAACTGCGTCACCGCGCCAGCACCGACGGTTCTCAACAACGTAAAAATGAAGCGTTGAAACGCTTGCAGGTTGTTGAGTCATTCCGTGCTTCACGCGGCCGTAATAAACCGGAATGGATGATTATGAAGGTGGTTCCCGTGATTCCGCCCGAATTGCGTCCGCTGGTTCCGCTGGATGGTGGTCGTTTTGCCACTTCCGACTTAAATGATTTATATCGTCGTGTTATCATTCGTAACAATCGCTTGAAACGTTTGATTGATATCAAAGCTCCCGAAGTAATTTTACGTAATGAAAAACGTATGTTGCAGGAGGCTGTCGATTCATTGTTTGATAACTCACGTAAATCGAGCGCCGTTAAAACGGATGCTAACCGTCCGTTGAAATCACTTTCAGACAGTCTGAAAGGTAAACAGGGACGTTTCCGTCAGAACTTACTGGGTAAACGTGTCGATTATTCTGCACGTTCTGTTATCGTGGTAGGTCCTGAACTGAAAATGCACGAATGTGGTCTGCCTAAAAATATGGCAGCCGAATTATATAAACCTTTTGTTATCCGCAAACTGATTGAGCGTGGTATCGTGAAAACGGTAAAATCGGCAAAGAAGATTGTGGATAGAAAAGAACCTGTGGTTTGGGACATTCTGGAATATGTAATGAAAGGTCATCCGGTACTGTTAAACCGTGCCCCTACATTGCACCGTCTGGGTATTCAGGCATTCCAGCCTAAACTGATCGAAGGTAAAGCAATCCAGTTGCATCCGCTGTCATGTACTGCATTTAATGCCGACTTCGACGGTGACCAGATGGCGGTTCACCTGCCTCTGGGTAATGAAGCTGTTTTGGAAGCCCAGATGTTAATGCTGGCTTCTCATAACATTCTGAATCCGGCCAATGGTGCTCCTATTACTGTACCATCACAGGATATGGTTTTGGGATTGTATTACATCACTAAATTGAGAAAAGGCGCTCTGGGCGAAGGTTTGACTTTCTACGGACGTGAAGAGGCTACTATTGCATACAATGAAAAACGTGTAGAAATACACGCACCGATTAAAGTGTATGCTGATGATGTGGATGAAAATGGAAATATTGCACCACGCATGGTAGAAACTTCTGTTGGTCGTTTGATGGTTAACGAATTCGTACCTAAAGAGGTTGGTTATATCAATGAAGTTCTCGGTAAAAAAGCACTTCGTGATATCATCGGTAAAGTAATTAAAAATTGTGGTGTTGCCAGAACTGCCCAGTTCCTCGACGATATCAAGAATTTAGGTTACTATATGGCCTTCAAAGGTGGTTTGTCTTTCAATCTGGCTGACGTTCTTATACCGGTTGAAAAAGAATCGCTGGTAAAAGAGGGTTACGATGAAGTAGAGCAGATCATGAACAATTATAACATGGGTTTCATTACCAATAATGAACGTTATAACCAGATTATTGATACCTGGACTCATGTCAACAGCCGTTTATCAGATACCCTGATGAAAAAGCTGACCTCGGATAACGACGGATTTAACTCAATCTTCATGATGATGGATTCGGGTGCCCGTGGTTCTAAAGAACAGATTCGTCAGCTGTCGGGTATGCGTGGTTTGATGGCAAAACCGCAGAAGAGTGGTGCAGAAGGTGGTCAGATTATCGAAAACCCGATCCTTTCTAACTTTAAAGAGGGTTTGTCGGTACTCGAATACTTTATCTCTACACACGGTGCCCGTAAAGGTTTGGCCGATACGGCTTTGAAAACTGCTGATGCGGGATATTTGACACGTCGTCTGGTAGACGTTTCACATGATGTGATTGTAAACGAGGTAGACTGTGGTACTTTACGTGGTTTATTATGTACTGAACTTAAAAATAACGATGAAGTAATTGCCAGTCTGAGCGAACGTATTCTGGGTCGTGTATCCGTTCATGATATTATTCATCCGCAAACCGGCGAATTGCTGGTTCGTGCAGGCGAAGAAATTCGTGAAGATGCAGCGAATAAAATTGAGGAATCTCCGATCGAAAGTGTGGAAATTCGTTCAGTATTGACCTGTGAATCGAAAAAAGGTGTTTGTGCTAAATGTTACGGTCGTAACCTGGCTACAAACCAAATGGTTCAGAAAGGTGAAGTTGTGGGTGTTATCGCTGCACAATCCATCGGTGAGCCGGGTACACAGTTGACACTTCGTACATTCCACGTCGGTGGTATTGCTTCGAATGTGGCAACAGAAAACAGCATCACTTCAAAATATGACGGTATTCTGGAAATCGAAGAACTTCGTGCTGTAAATTGCGAAGAAAACGGTAAAGAATATCAGGTAGTAGTAAGCCGTTTGGCTGAAATGCGTATTGTAGATCCTACAACACATATCGTATTGTTATCACACAATATACCTTATGGTTCTAAATTGTTCTTCAAGAATGGTTCGGCAATCAAAAAAGGGGATGTAGTTATTGAATGGGATCCTTTCAATGCGGTTATCGTTTCTGAGGTTTCCGGTAAGATCGAATTTGAAAGTTTGGTTGAAAATGTTACTTATTCAGTAGAAAGTGACGAAACAACCGGTTTGAAAGAGAAGATCATTATCGAATCGAAAGATAAAACGAAAGCTCCTGCAGCACATATCGTTGATGAAAACGGAAATTTCCTGAAAAATTACTCTTTGCCGCTGGGTGCTCACGTGGTGAAAGAAGAAGGCGACTACGTTAAAGCCGGTGAAGTACTGGTTAAGATTCCCCGTGCGATCAGTAAAGCCGGTGATATTACCGGTGGTCTGCCTCGTGTAACAGAATTGTTCGAGGCGCGTAATCCGTCAAATCCTGCCGTGGTTTCTGAAATTGATGGTGAAGTTGGTTTTGGTAAAATTAAACGTGGTAACCGTGAAATTACCGTTACTTCTAAATTAGGTGAAGTAAAGAAATACATGGTTCCGTTATCAAAACAGTTACTGGTTCAGGAAAACGATTATATCCGTGCAGGTATGCCGTTGTCGGATGGTGCAACAACACCTTCAGATATTCTGGCAATCATGGGTCCGACCGCTGTTCAGGAATATATCGTGAACGAAATTCAGGATGTATATCGTCTGCAGGGTGTAAAAATCAATGACAAACACTTTGAAGTAATTGTTCGTCAGATGATGCGTAAAGTAGAAATTATCGAACCGGGAGATACCCGCTTCCTTGAACAACAGGTAGTGGATAAACTCGATGTTATGGATGAAAATGATCGTATCTGGGGCAAGAAAGTTGTAACAGAGCCGGGCGATTCTCAGACATTACAGGCTGGTCAGATTGTTACGGTACGTAAATTGAGAGACGAAAACAGTATGCTGAAACGTCGCGATATGAAACTTGTTGAAGTACGCGATGCGATTCCGGCCACTGCAAACCAAATTCTTCAGGGTATTACCCGTGCAGCATTGCAGACAACCAGCTTCATGTCGGCTGCTTCCTTCCAGGAAACAACCAAAGTATTGAATGAAGCAGCGATCAACGGTAAAGTTGACCGTCTGGAAGGTTTGAAAGAAAATGTAATCTGTGGTCACCTGATTCCTGCAGGTACAGGTCAGCGCGAATTCGATAAGTTAACTGTAGGTGCGAAAGATGAATTCGAACGCATCATTGCTAACCGTAAGAATGTTGTTGATTTTAATACAATGGACAGAGAATAAGAATTGATTCTTATCAATTATAATTTAAAAGGCCGGTGAGAACTCACCGGCCTTTTTTGTTTGGATAACCCGTCGAAGTTTGTATATTTGTAATGAACCATGAAATTTAAAATCATATGAGAACTCTTTTATTTAGTGTCGTTTTACTCACTATCTTTTTTACATCTTTATCAGCGAATCCCAAAGCTGCTGCAAATCAAACAACCCCAACTGATAATCTGACTCCCATTCAGGTTATGTCTTTTAATATTCGTATGGATACACAGGCCGATGGTGTCAATCAATGGTCGAATCGAAAAGATATGGCATCGAATGCACTTGTTTTTTATGATGTGGATATTTGCGGGGCTCAGGAGGTCTTACATCATCAGTTAACGGATATGTTAGAACGATTGCCCGGTTATGCATCTGTGGGTGTAGGCCGCGAAGATGGTAAAACCAAAGGCGAATATTCGCCGATTCTATATAAAAAGGATCGTTTCACCCTGCTTGATTCAGGCAATTTCTGGCTTGCAGAAGAGCCGAATACTCCGGGCATAAAAGGTTGGGATGCCGCCTGTGAACGAATAGCTACATGGGCAATCCTAAAAGATAATCAAACAGGAATCTCTTTCTTTGTTTTAAATACGCATTTGGATCATATGGGAAAAATAGCACGACATGAAAGTGCTGAATTACTGCTCAATCAGATTAATCAACTTGGCACAAATCTGCCTGTTATTGTAACAGGTGATTTTAATGCAACACCCGACGATGATCCGATTCTGGTATTAATGAATACAGAAAATCCCAAAGCCTTAAAACATACACGTGATCTTGCGGCTTTGACTTACGGACCTGACTGGACTTTTCATAATTACGGGAAAATACCATTCCGTAAAAGAGACTGGATTGACTATATCTTTGTAAAAGGCAATTTTGAAGTCTTAACCAACGGTGTTCTGACAGATACACATGATGAGTTGTATTTATCAGATCATTGTCCGGTTCTGGTATCTCTGATTATAAAATAAGCATAATTATGGCTGCTGAATTATTAAGTGAAATCATTCCTTTATCCGCTGAAGACTGTTTTCTCGTTATGCAGCGAACTAAGCAGGAGTTTTCCTTCCCAATTCATGTTCATCCTGAATTTGAATTGAATTATCTGGAAAATGCAGCAGGGGCTATCCGCGTGGTTGGCGATTCGGTAGAACAGATTCATGCGCTTGATTTGGTATTGATAGGTAGTTCTGCAAAGCATGGTTATATAAATCATGTATGCATGAATCGGGATATTCAGGAAATTACGATCCAGTTTCATCCTGATTTGTTTCATGGCATGTTATCTAAACGACATTTCAAATCGATTAAAGAAATGTTTGATAAAGCAGCTCATGGATTGGTATTTAGTAATGAAGCCATTTTAAAACTGCGACCCGTTCTGAAATCGCTTTCCGAAGAGGGGAAAGACTCATTTGCCAATTTATTGTTGTTGTTTAATCTGTTAAAGCAATTATCACTTGATGAAAAAGCAAGAGCATTAAATGCGATACAAACAAAGCCGGTAATCAGTTGCAATCCGGAGAATGAACGTCTTGAACGTGTTATGCTGTATTTGCATGAAAACTATCATCATTCTTTATCTCTTTCACAATTGGCTGAGTTTATCAATATGAGTGAAGTATCACTTAATCGATTTCTGAAAAAATGGACAAATAAATCATTTATACATATACTTAATGATATTCGTGTAAATGAATCAGTCTGTCTGCTGATTGATACAACCAGCACAATATCAGAGATATGTTTCCGTTGTGGATTCAATAATATATCAAATTTTAATCGGATATTTAAAGGAAGAAAAGGATGTACGCCTTCAAAATATCGGGCAATATTCATTGTCGAGGAATTTATAGTATCCGGTAATGGCAACCATGG
>CAMTPG010000029.1 GCA_947074335.1 uncultured Parabacteroides sp. | reverse complement strand
CACGACCAATCGAAATATTTTTATATTTATTGATAATCGCACCGATAATATCGGTTCCGCCTGTACTGCCGTTGGCCGAGAATACAATGCCCAGTCCTAATCCGCAAAGAATGGCACCAATTACAATCGACATGAAGGGTTCGCCTTCCAGAATAGTATTATCTTTCATCATCTTCTCAAAGAGTGAAAGAAACAGCGAGAGCGAAATTACGCCGACTATGGTTTTAGCCAGGAATTTAATGCCCAGTATCTTTAAAGCAATTAAAAGCAATCCGGCATTGATTACAAAATAGGATACAGAAACCGGAATTGCTTCGTTTGTGGCAAAAAAGATAAGTGCGCAAATACCGCTTACACCGCCGGTTACAATGCCATTCGATAAGATGAAGGCATTGAAACCAAATCCATACAGCAGCGTACCTAATATAATCATCAGGTAATCCTGTATTTCATAAGAGAGTTTGCTTCGTTTGAGTTTCATAAAACAATCGTATTTAAAGCACGATGTTTACAATCTTTCCGGGCACAACAATCACCTTCTTCGGTGTTTTTCCATCCAGCCATTTGGCTGAGTTCTCGTTGGTGAGCGCCGCTTTTTCAACCTCGTCGCGCGACAGATCTGCCGGCAGTTCCAGACTGTAACGGGCTTTACCATTGAAAGAGATGGCATACGTTACCGAATTTTCTTTCAGATACTCTTCATTGCATACCGGCCAGGCTGCATCGCAAACGGTTGTGTTATGACCCAGTTGATGCCATAACTCTTCGGCCATATGCGGAGCAAACGGGGCGATAAGAACCACGAAGGATTCGAGGATCTGTTTTTTATGACATTTCAGTGTACCCAGCTCGTTTGCGCAAATCATAAAGGCACTGATCGAGGTGTTGAACGAGAAATGTTCAATATCGTAGCTGATCTTTTTGATCAGTTTATGCAATGATTTCAGCTCGTCGGCATTCGGTTCTGTATCGGTAACCTGCAGCTGATCGGTGTTGCCGTAGAATAAAGCCCACAATTTCTTCAGGAAGCGGTGAACGCCGTCGATACCGTTTGTATCCCAGGGTTTTGATTGTTCGAGCGGTCCTAAGAACATTTCATACAGACGCAGTGTATCGGCTCCGTATTTCTCAACAATCATATCGGGGTTGACAACATTAAACATCGATTTCGACATCTTCTCGACAGCCCAGCCGCAAATGTATTTGCCATCTTCGAGGATAAACTCGGCGGTGGCATATTCGGGATTCCAGCTGCAGAACGCTTCCAGATCAAGTACATCGTTGCTAACCATATTCACATCCACATGTAGCGGAGTTACTTCGAATTGATCTTTCAGGTTCAGTGAAACGAATGTATTGGTGCCGTTGATGCGATATACAAAATTGGAACGTCCCTGAATCATTCCCTGATTGATCAGTTTGCGGAAAGGTTCGTCTTCGCATACATAACCGGCATCGAAGAGGAATTTATTCCAGAAGCGGCTGTAAATCAGGTGACCGGTGGCATGTTCTGTACCTCCGATGTATAAATCCACATTGCGCCAGTATTCGTCTATATCTCTTGCCACCAATGCTTTATCATCGTGCGGATCCATATAACGCAGGTAATAGGCCGAAGATCCGGCAAATCCCGGCATGGTATTTAATTCGAGCGGGAAGATGGTTTTATGATCAATATGTTTGGTATCTGTAACTTCCTGTTTAACGGTATCCCAGGCCCAGTGTGCGGCGTGACCTAATGGCGGTTCGCCGGTTTCGGTGGGCAGGAATTTAGCTACTTCGGGCAGTTCGAGCGGCAATTTATCGACAGGCAGCATTTGTGGCATACCGTCGGCATCATAATAAACGGGGAAAGGTTCGCCCCAATAGCGCTGGCGACTGAAAATGGCATCGCGCAAACGATAGTTTGTTTTAACGCGTCCCAGTTTATTCTCTTCCACATAATGTTTGGTGGCGGCAATGGCCTCTTTTACGGTTAATCCGTTCAGTGAAAGACTGCAATAAGGTGTTACATCCGGTCGCGGCGAATTACAAACAATGCCCTCTTTTGCATCGAAACTTTCTTCGCTTACATCACAGCCTTCGATCAGAGGAATGATTGGCAGGTTGAAATGTCTGGCAAAAGCATAGTCGCGACTGTCGTGAGCCGGAACCGCCATAATAGCACCTGTTCCATAACCGGCCAGTACATAATCGCTGATCCATACCGGAACGGCATCGCCCGTAAACGGATTGATGGCATACGATCCGCTGAATACACCGGTTACCTGACGATCGGCGATACGCTCGCGCTCGGTACGTTTTTTAGTACGTTCCAGGTAAGCATCTACCGCCTCTTTTTGTTCGGGCGTGGTTAATTGGGCAACCAGTTCACTTTCGGGTGCAAGTACCATAAAGGTAACACCAAACATGGTATCGGCACGTGTGGTAAAGATGGTAAATTCCACATCACTGTCTTTTACCTGAAATGCCACTTCGGTTCCCTCGCTGCGACCAATCCAGTTGCGTTGGGTTTCTTTCAGGGCATCAGTCCAGTCGATTGTATCAAGTCCGTCCAGCAAACGCTGTGCATAAGCCGATACACGCAGACACCACTGACGCATCACTTTTTGTTCTACGGGATAACCGCCGCGTTCAGAAACGCCGTTTACCACTTCATCGTTGGCCAGAACAGTGCCCAGCTGCGGACACCAGTTTACCATGGTTTCTCCGCGGTAAGCAATGCGGTAATTCAGCAGGATTTCCTGTTTTTCTTTTTCGCTTTTTGCTTTCCATTCATCGGCAGTGAAGCTCAGCTCTTCGGAGCAGGCTACATGCAGTCCGTCGGTTCCGTTTTGTTCGAAAGCTTCGATCAATTGAGCAATCGGCATCGCTTTCTTTTCGGTATTGCAGTAAAAGCTGTTGAACATCTGGATAAATGCCCATTGTGTCCATTTATAGTAAGCCGGATCGCAGGTGCGGATTTCGCGGCTCCAGTCGTACGAGAAACCAATCTTATCCATCTGCTCGCGATAACGGGCAATATTCTTTTTAGTAGTAACTTCGGGATGTTGTCCGGTCTGAATCGCATACTGTTCGGCCGGCAAACCATAAGCATCGTATCCCATCGGATGCAATACATTAAATCCCTGCAAACGTTTATAACGCGAATAAATATCAGAAGCGATGTATCCGAGCGGGTGCCCCACATGCAGGCCGGCTCCCGAAGGATAAGGAAACATATCCAAAACATAATATTTCGGCTTCGCTGTATTTACATCCACTTTATAGATGTGATTGGCAACCCAGTAATCTTGCCATTTCTTTTCAATTTCTCTGAAATTGTATTCCATGATTATATTATTTTTAATCGTTTGCGCTTTAAGGGCACAAAGTTAGTGATTTCTTTGATATCAATCGATTGAACAGTCTATTTTACATAGCTGTATCACTTGATAATCCTCTTTTATTTACATATTTTTGTAGATAAAGAATAAATTATCATGAAATTATCACATCTGCATCTGTTCGGTGCTTTTATCTGTCTGTTATTGGTGAGTTGTAATCAGGCTCCGATAACCTATTATCTGGATGCTGAAAACGGAAATGATTCGTTTTCCGGAAAATCACCCGACAAGGCGCTTCAAACCCTGAAGGCAGCCGGAAAGATTAAGTTGAAACCCGGCGACAGTCTGCTGCTGAAACGCGACAGCCGTTTCGAAGGCGAATTACATCTGTCGGCATCGGGCACGGCAAATCTGCGCATCGGCGTGGGCGCTTACGGAACGGGCAATGATCCGGTGATTTCCGGATACGATACGTCGAAATATGCGGTCCGCATTTACAATTCCGACTGGCTGACACTGCAGGATATCCACATCATCAATCGCGGAAAAGAGCGCATGGCCGGTCGCACGGGTCTGAAAATTGAGGCCGTAAACCGGGGCACATCGCATCACCTGATAATAGACGGCGTAACCATTGCCGATGTAAACGGCTCGCTGGTTAAAGAGGAGGGCGGCGGAAGCGGCATCCTGATCGAAAACGGAGGCGATGAGGTGATCTCAGTCTTCGACAGTCTGACCATCCGCAATTGCCGGATTCTGAATTGTTCGCGCAATGCCATGATCTGGTCCGGTTATTGGAGCCGCGAAAACTGGCATCCCAGCAAACATACACTCATCGAAAAGAATCTGATTCAGGGCGTTCCGGGCGACGGCATTGTGCCGATAGGCTGCGACAGCACACGGATCCGTTACAATGTGATGCGCGATTGTCCGGATATTTTACCCGATACCGAGGCCGCTGCCGGCATCTGGCCGTGGAGTTGCGACAATACAATCATCGAATACAATGAAGTAAGCGATCATAAAGCGCCCTGGGATGCACAGGGATTTGATTCGGATTGGAATTGCACGAACACCAGCATACAATACAATTACAGTCATAACAACGAAGGCGGCATGGTGCTGATCTGTAATTCGGGTGAATCACCGGAACCGGCCAATATCGGTAATATCGGCACCGTGGTTCAATACAATATCAGTGTAAATGATGCCGTGCGTACCAAACCCACGCGGGCAGGCATTTTTTCGCCCACCATTCATATTGCCGGTCCCGTGCAACAAACCCAGATACGCAATAACCTGATCCATGCCGGCCCGAAACCTGCCGGCGCGGCACAAAAACTGATTGTTTCCGATTCGTGGGGCGGTTATGCCGAAAATACCTTGTTTGCAGGCAACCTTTTCTATTCGGCACATCCGCTGGATGTTGATCTGGGCTGGTCTACAGAGAATCACTTTACTGATAATATCTACATCGGTCTCTTCTCGCATCCGAAGATGGAACAGAAGCAACGTCGTGTTATTCCTGCGCTGGAAGCACAGATTGCACGCGACTTTTCTGCACCTAATTCCCTATCTTTTTTATTGGATACGATGCAAATGGCCGGTTTTGATTGTATCTTTGTCAATAAAAAAGCAATCGAATCATTTTTTGAGGAAATCGATAAAACCGACTGATACCCGACATGGCCAAAAAGCGATCCGGTTTCAGGATCGCTTTTTTCTCATTCCCGATGATTCTTCATGCAGCTAATTTAGACTTGATATTGTGGCGAAGATTACGGAAACTCCTTTAATGAAACAATACTTCGATATAAAAGCGAAGCATCCCGATGCTATCCTTTTATTTCGTGTAGGCGATTTTTATGAAATGTACGGACAAGATGCCGTAACAGGCGCCGAAATTGTTGGCATTGTTCAAACCAAAAAGAGCAATGGTAACGGTACATTCATCGAAATGGCCGGTTTTCCGCATCATGCCCTCGACAGTTATCTGCCCAAACTGGTAAGAGCCGGCAAGCGCGTGGCGATCTGTGATCAGCTGGAAGATCCGAAAATGACTAAAAAGCTGGTGAAGCGCGGCATTACCGAACTGGTTACGCCCGGCGTTTCCATCAACGATAATATACTGAATCATAAAGAAAATAATTTCCTGTCGGCTGTGCATTTCGGCAAAGAGAGCTGCGGTATTTCGCTGCTGGATATTTCGACCGGCGAATTTCTGACTGCCGAGGGAACACCCGGTTATATCGATAAACTGCTCAATAACTTCTCTCCCAAAGAGGTGTTGATCGAACGCGGCAACCGCAAAAAGTTCGAGGAGCTGTTTGGTCCGCGTTTCTTTATTTTCGAGCTTGACGACTGGATTTTCACGCCCGATTCGGCCAACGACCGCCTGCTGAAACATTTTGAAACCCGCAATCTGAAGGGCTTCGGCGTACAACATCTCAAACTGGGTGTTATCGCTTCTGGAGCTGTTCTTTATTACCTGGATCAGACGCAACACACACATATTTCGCACATCACGGCGCTATCACGCATTGAGGAAGATCGATTTGTACGACTCGATAAATTCACCGTGCGCAGTCTCGAACTGGTGGGAACTATGAATGATGAGGGAACCAGTTTGCTGCAGGTGCTCGATAAAACCGTTTCGCCCATGGGATCGCGCATGTTGCGCCGCTGGGTGCTTTTTCCGCTGAAAGATATCAAACCCATTCAGGAACGGTTGGATGTTGTGGAATATTTCTTTCGCCATCCCGAAATGAAGGAGTTGCTCGATACTCAGATCGAACAGATCGGCGATCTGGAACGCATCATCTCGAAAGTGGCTGTAGGCCGTGTTTCTCCGCGCGAAGTAGTGCAGCTCAAACGGGCACTTTATGCCATCGAACCGATGAAGTCTGCCTGCATGCAAAGCGAAGAACCGAGTCTTTGCCGCATTGGCGAGCAGCTCAACGCCTGCCTGCTGGTTCGCGAGCGCATCGAAAAAGAGATTAATCCCGATCCGCCTGTTCTGTTGAATAAAGGCGGCGTTATTGCTTCGGGCGTCAATGCCGATCTGGATGAATTACGTGCCATTGCCTATTCGGGCAAAGACTATCTGCTGAAAGTGCAACAACGCGAAATAGAAGCCACCGGCATCTCGAGCCTGAAAATCGGATTCAATAATGTTTTCGGATATTACATCGAAGTGCGCAATGCCTACAAAGACAAAGTGCCGGCCGAATGGATCCGCAAACAAACCCTGGTTAATGCCGAGCGCTACATCACCGAGGAGTTAAAAGAATACGAAGAGAAGATTCTGGGCGCCGAAGAGAAAATACTTTCGCTCGAAACACGCCTGTTTAACGAACTGGTGCTTTGTCTGGCCGAATATATTCCGCAAATTCAGCTCAATGCCAATCTGATTGGTCGGCTGGATTGCCTGCTTTCGTTTGCCAAAGCAGCCTCTGTCAACCGCTATATTCGTCCGGATGTAAACGAAACCGAGGTATTGGATATCACTGCCGGGCGTCATCCGGTCATCGAAAAACAACTGCCTGCCGGCGAATCTTATATCGCCAACGATGTGTATCTGGACGATGAGAAACAACAAATCATCATTATCACCGGTCCCAATATGGCCGGTAAATCAGCGCTTCTGCGCCAGACGGCACTGATTACGCTGATGGCACAAATCGGCAGTTTCGTGCCGGCCGAAAGTGCCCGCATCGGACTGGTAGATAAGATTTTCACCCGCGTGGGCGCTTCGGATAATATCTCGGTGGGCGAATCCACCTTTATGGTCGAAATGAATGAAGCCGCCGATATTCTGAATAATCTCTCCTCACGCAGTCTGATTTTGTTTGATGAGTTGGGGCGCGGAACCAGCACTTACGACGGCATCTCGATCGCCTGGGCCATTGTAGAATACATTCACGAACATACACAACTGCGTGCCAAAACACTTTTCGCTACCCATTATCATGAACTGAATGAGATGGAGCGTTCGTTCAAACGCATTAAAAACTACAATGTATCGGTAAAAGAGGTTGGCAACAAAGTCATCTTTTTACGCAAACTGATAGCCGGCGGAAGCGAACACAGCTTTGGTATTCACGTAGCTAAAATGGCCGGTATGCCCAAAAGCATTGTAAAGCGTGCCAATGATATTCTGAAACAGCTCGAAACCGATAACCGGCAGGAGAGCATTGCCGAAAACGGAAAGAAAGGATTGAAAGCCAAACCTGTAAAAGGCATCGCTACCAGCGGCGAAGGCTATCAGCTCAGCTTTTTCCAGCTCGACGATCCCGTGCTGGGCCAGGTGCGCGATGAAATAAAGAATCTCGATGTAAACAACCTTACACCGCTCGAAGCCCTGAATAAACTGAATGAGATAAAGCGTATTATTTCCGGAAAATAACGCTCATCTGTTATTATTTCTTTCTGATTTATTCGGGGAGATCAGGATGATTCGATCTAAAGCATGAATCTTCTTATCGGCAAGAATACAGCTATAATTTACAGTATACAAAGAAAAGGCCTGATCAGCAATTTGCAATCAGGCCTTATTCATATAAAAACAAACAAATCAGAATTATTATTCTACTTTATCATCGAACAGGAATGAACGTCGGCCAACCAATGCCCAGATAAACATCAGAATGGCAAAACCAATATTGATTACAAACCCGAACTGTTGTGTATGATTACCAAATATATCTTTGAATAACTGAATTACATAAGGAGCCATTAACAGCGCCAGATAATTCATTGACATCATCAGCGACAAAGCAAATGTCATTTTCTTCGGTACGGCAGTTAAAGTTGTTTTATTATAAAGCTGTGGTTGGATAATACCAAATCCGAATCCGGAAAGTACACAACCGATTACAACCGTCCACAGATGCGGAGTCATAATCATAAACCACAAGCCCACGCCGACCAGAATCATACAAATCATTTTTGTACTTCGTTTCATGAAGTTGATAAGCGGATTGATAAAGAATCCAGGCAACATAATGAAGAAGAACCAGATAGCCATCATCCAACCCGAAATCATCGAATCGTATCCGTTTTGTTCCAATAGAATGGATAAGTTGATCGGAATAACATTAACAGTATATGTAGCAAACAGATAGAAAATCATAATCTGTATAATTTTGCCGCCCATAATGCCGCTTTTTCCAAATTTTGAAGCATCAATCACTTCGGCAGTACCGGCAGCATCTGCATCCTGCTGATTGAGTTTTTCGCCTTTTTTGGGTTTTAGCGTAAAGCAAAGGAAGAAGGTAACCAATGGCAATAAATAAACCAGGAAAGGCAAATGCCAATTTACTTCTGCCAGTTTACCGGTTATAATCGTTGCTGCAATTAATGAAATATTAGTAACCGCCGATCCAAGTCCCAACTGTTTCGAACGATACTTACCAATAAAATAATGTGAGATCATACCGGTTGAGATAGGAATCACCAAACCGGCACCAATACCCAGAATGATACCGATAGCAATGATCTGCCACAATTTATTGGATAACAAATACAAAATACCTGCACCGGTGAAAATAAGCAGACCGATTTCAAGTACCAGCAGCATGTTAATCTTTTCAGATAATTTACCTGAAATAATTACGATCGGAATCATCATCAATGCAGGAAGCGAGGTGATCATCTGAATTTCGACATCGGATGCATGGAAAAGATCTTTCAAATCTCCGAGAATCGGAGAAATAGCCAGTCCGCAAAGACAGGTAAGCATGGAGATCGAATAAATAGCGACCAGCTTAATTGCAGGAATGGTTCCTTTACCCGTTTGAATAGCCATATAATTTAGTTTTAAATTTAACGTCGCGTTGATTTTAAGCTCATTATAAAAAACAAATCAGCATTTTAAAAGTTTAGAAAAATGCTGAAATCTTCGGATTTAAATCTATTTATATAACATTATGATAATAAACTTCAAAAAGAAAATGTTTAACGAAATTTCCAGAACAATTATCGAGTGTATCTGTTTTTGCCTTACATTGAGAGATCAAAATCAACTATCCGCAGGAAAGTGTTTCTGCCAGATGAAGGGTAGTAAAAAACCGCCGGCAGTCTGAGTTTTATTTTTTTTATCAGTTTAGTTTTTCAGGCTTCGGATATTGAGTTGGTATCATATTGTTTATTTGTCTTTTTAATAGGTATTTTAAAGACTTCGTATCCGAAAAGTGCATTGAAAATGTGTGATGAAAATACGATTGACAGGTGAGGGGATTATACCTCCTTGTTTAAGTTAAAACGATGATCTTATGAACTCGATAAAGTTCGCCAGTCATACAGTGAAAAGTGGATATCATTGCCTATCCTGCGAAACTACCGGCGGTTCCTTTTTTTGAAATTGAATAATTTGATATTGATAAGTATGTATATTGTTAAGACTAACTTTTTATATTATTCCTGTTGACTATATACATTTCAAGAGTCTCCCGTAGCAGTTATTTTTGGTTTTAGATTTTTGGTTTTTATTTTACGGGAGACTCTCTTATCAATAGCAAAACGAAATAAGCTGTATTCTCTTTCGGGAGAGTCAGTTTTTATCACCGATAAAACGGTTTATTCTTTTAGTTGGCGAGCCTGTCTGTTCCGTCCTGGAATAGTGACAGGCTCGTTTTTTGTATTTTTGATTTGGCGACCCGGCTGTTTTCAGATTAATGAGGTTTGATCATTATCAGAATCAGAGTCTGAATTCGAATCAGAATCAGAGTCTGAACCTGAGTCTGAATCCGCCGAAGTATTGGAATTGCCTGATTTTGCGGCAGCAGCATCTCTTGTTGATGCAGCTTCATTTTTCTGACTTCCGGCCGTTTGTTTAGCCTCGCCCTGTGTTGTTCCGGTCTGTGCATCAGCAGAAGTTTTGGCTGCCTGAGCTGCTGCTTTCGACTCTTTTTTAGCCTCTTCGTTCAGTTTATCCTCCTGCTCTTTTTTGTAATACTCTTTTTTTCGCTGATTGGCATTTTGTACTACACTGGTTACATAAACCGTAAAAATAGGAAACATCATCATGCCGCAGGCAGATAGCAGTACCGATAAAATGCGCCCGGTAGGCGTAATGGCATAAATATTCGATCCCACAGTGGTAACATTCATAAATGCCCACCAGAGCGAATCTTCATAATTTTTTACTTCGGGATTAATTTTATGTTCCACCACAAAAAAGAGCAGACTGGCAAAGTAAACCGTGGCCAAAAGCATGGTGGTATACGAAATAAATAATCCGGAAGCTTTGCTGCTTGTCAGCCAGCCTACCACGATTGCCAGTGCATAACCACTCCGAATAAGCGGAATAAAACGAATGAAATAATGTGCTTCATTAGATAAAGAAACACCAAAATAATCGATAATATTGGTATAAGGTATACAAACCAGCAGGAATATAAAATGTGTGCGGAAATAATACCATTTTTCTTTCGAAAGAAAAAACTCGAGCACAAACACTAAAATAAAGAAGATGCAGATCCAGAATTGGTGCTGCAGGTATTTGGTTTGCTCCAGATATCCGATATTGTTATAAATATCGAACGAAATATCGACGATTAAATAGATAGAAAGTAATAGTATTATGATATGTAAAACACCATATATGCCTTTTTTTTTGTAAATAAAATCACTAAAGCCACTCATTGTTTATTGTTTAAATTACGTTTGCGTGTATAGTAAACTTAATAACAAGCTGGAGAAAAGAAAGGTTTGTGACAGGGATATGCAGGTTTATATAAAATCAGAATTAATGGAGGATTATAAAAAATGATTTGCCCGAATAATGAAAAACCGGAAACCGGCAATTGCCAATTTCCGGTTATCATATGCGGACAAACCGTTTTTTATTTAAGTCCGGAACCGAAAGGCTGCCGGCTGTTTTTACAGTTTATACATTGAAGCGGAAATGCATGATGTCGCCATCCTGAACTACATATTCTTTGCCTTCCACACTCATTTTTCCGGCCTCTTTTACAGCTGCTTCAGAGCCGTAAGTAATGAAGTCGTCGTATTTGATCACTTCGGCACGGATAAATCCTTTTTCGAAATCAGTGTGGATAACACCGGCACATTGCGGCGCTTTCCAGCCTTTTTCGAAAGTCCAGGCGCGAACTTCCTGTACACCGGCAGTCATATAGGTCTGCAGGTTCAGCAGGTTGTAGGCCGACTGGATCAGACGGCTTACGCCCGATTCTTCGAGACCGATCTCCTGCAGGAACATCTGGCGCTCTTCGTAGGTATCGAATTCGGCAATTTCGCTTTCTATTTTTGCGGCAACTACCAGGATTTGTGCATTTTCATCTTTAACCGCTTCGCGTACGGCTTCAACATATTTGTTACCGCTTACGGCGCTGTTTTCGTCTACATTACAAACATACATAACCGGTTTGCTGGTAAGCAGAAACAGTTCGCGGGCGATGCGCTGATCCTCTTTCGAATCGAAAGTAACCGTACGGGCGCTTTTTCCCTGTTCCAGTGCTTCTTTAAATTTCACCAGTACGTCGTACATCTGTTTTGCCTGTTTGTCGCCGCCGGTCTGTGCCTGTTTTTGCACTTTGGCGATGCGTGTATCTACTGTTTCGAGGTCTTTGATCTGCAGCTCGGTGTCGATGATTTCTTTGTCGCGAACCGGATCCACACGACCGTCTACGTGTACAATATTTTCGTCGTCGAAGCAGCGCAATACATGCAGAATTGCATCTGTTTCGCGGATGTTAGCCAAAAATTTATTGCCCAGACCTTCGCCTTTGCTGGCACCTTTTACCAAACCGGCGATGTCTACGATCTCTACCGTAGTAGGAACGATGCGCTGGGGGTTAATCAGTTCGGCCAGTTTATTGAGTCGCTCGTCGGGTACGGTAATTACACCCACGTTCGGTTCGATTGTACAAAAAGGGAAGTTTGCAGACTGCGCTTTTGCATTTGATAAGCAATTAAACAGTGTAGATTTTCCAACATTAGGAAGTCCTACAATACCACATTGTAATGCCATATTTTTATTTTAAATTCTTGATATTCTATTTTGGAGTGCAAAGATAGTTAAAATTCAGGCTAAATCAGTCATATTCTTATACTTTCTGATTTCTTAATCAATATAAAGAATTCCGGATGAGGCGTTTTCCGGCCATGCTGTGTAATGAGTTTGCCTTTCGATAATTATCGAAAGGCAATTGCTTTATCAACCAAAAAAAATCCGATCATTTTGAGATCGGATTTTGATGACAGACAGCATCTGTTTATATCTGATGTAATTGGATTCGTTTTGATTCCCGTTTAATGCGCTTCGAGCCAGTTTTCGCCCATGCCGCAATCGGCCAGTAGCGGTACACGAAGTTTCAGTACATGCTCCATGGCTTCGAGAACCAGCTCTTTGAGGCGCGGCATTTCTTCGCGCGGTACATTAAAATTCAACTCATCGTGCACCTGCAGAATCATTTTCGATTGCAGTCCCTCTTTTTCCAGGCGATCGAAAATATGGATCATGGCCACTTTGATGATATCGGCGGCGCTGCCCTGAATTGGTGCGTTAATGGCATTGCGCTCGGCATACCCGCGCACTACGGCATTGCCCGAATAAATATCCGGCAGAAAGCGTTTGCGGTGGTAAATGGTTTCCACATAGCCGTTTTCTTTGGCTACTTCGATGCTTTCGTCCATATAGGCACGCACGCCGGGATAGGTGCGGAAATAACCTTCGATCAGCTCTTTGGCCTCGCCGCGCGGGATATTGAGTCGCTCGGCCAGCCCGAATACCGAGATGCCGTATATGATGCCGAAGTTGGCCGTTTTGGCCTTTCGGCGCATATCCGAAGTGACCTGATCGAGTGGCACACCGTAAATTTTCGCAGCCGTGGCAGCATGAATATCGGCACCGCTGTTGAAGGCTTCGATCATGTTGGTATCGTTGCTCAGGTGCGCCATGATGCGCAGTTCGATCTGCGAATAATCGGCCGAGAAAAAGAGGCAATCCGCATTATCGGCCGTAAAGGCTTTTCGGATTTCGCGTCCCATCTCATCGCGGATCGGGATATTTTGCAGGTTCGGATTGGTAGAACTCAACCGGCCGGTTGCGGTAACCGCCTGGTTGTAGGAGGTATGAATTTTTCCGGTTTGCGGATTGATCATGGCCGGTAGCGAATCGATGTAAGTGCTGAGCAGTTTTTTGAGTCCGCGGTATTCGAGAATCTTACCAATCACCGGATGTTTGGCCCGCAGTTTTTCCAGTACCTCTTCGCTGGTGCTGTAACCGCCGGTTTTTGTTTTTTTGGCTTTCTCTTCTACTTTCAGCCGGTCGAAGAGCACTTCGCCCACCTGGCGGGTAGAATTGATATTAAATTCATGACCGGATAATTCGTAAATCTCTGTCTCCAGTTTTTGTAAGGCATGCTTCAGCGTAATCGATGATTGTTTCAGAGTTTCTGTGTTCACGGTTACACCCGTAAATTCCATGTCGGCCAATACCGATACCAGCGGCATTTCGATTTCATGGAATAATTTTTCCACACCGCCTTTTTTCAGTTGAGGTTCGAAATAATTTTTCAGGCGCAATGTTACATCGGCATCTTCGGCCGCATATTCTTTGATTTCTGCAATCGGCACATCACGCATTGATTTCTGATTTTTTC
>CAMTPG010000028.1 GCA_947074335.1 uncultured Parabacteroides sp. | reverse complement strand
TACGAGATTCATGTGAGTTACGACTCTACAAAATACATCAGTCGGGAACTGGATAAGATTTATATGCGTACAGCACTTACACTGCTTATTTTGCTGGTGTTTGTGTTTCTGATCTCGCGCGAGCTGAATTATCTGCTGCTTATTCTGGTAAGTCTGTCGGTGAATCTGGGGATTGCTTTCATTTTGTATTATCTGCTGGGATTGGAGATGCAGCTTTATTCGCTGGCGGGCATTACCATTTCGCTGAGTCTGGTGATTGATAATACGATTGTGATGACCGAGCATATCCGGAGTCATGCCAACCGGCGTGCGTTTTTATCGATTCTGGCCGCTACGCTTACCACGATGGGTGCGCTGGTGATTATCTTTTTTCTCGACGAGAATATACGCTTGAATTTGCAGGATTTTGCCGCGGTGGTGATTATCAATCTGGGCGTGTCGCTGCTGATCGCCCTGTTTCTGGTGCCGGCGCTGATTGATAAACTCGGTCTGACCCGCTCGCGCCGTATGCGCTATTCGCACCGGCAGTGGCAGCGCCGGCTGGATGCTTTTTCGCGCCGGATGCTGGTCTGTTTTAACCGGGCTTATGCCTGGCAGATCCGGGTATTGTCGCGCTGGCGGGCTCTGGCTTATGTGGTGCTGGTGCTGGCTTTTGGTCTGCCGGTGTTTTTGTTGCCCGAAAAACTGGAATACGACAGCTCGAAGAAGCAGGATGCTTATACGGCTGCCGATTCGTTTCTGATTAACCGGTACAACGACGTGATAGGCGGCGAAACCTATAAGAATAAGGTGAAACCGGTGATCGACAAAGCGTTGGGCGGCACCTTGCGACTGTTTGTGCAGAAGGTGTATGCGGGCAGTTATTTTACACGCAACGAGGAGTTGGTGCTGCATATTACGGCTTCGATGCCTAACGGCACCACGCTGCAACAGATGAACAGTCTGATTATGCGTATGGAGGCGTTTCTGAGCGGATATCGGGATATCCGGCAGTTTCAGACGGTTATTTATAGTGCGCGTCAGGCTTCGATAGCCGTTTATTTTACGAAAGCGGCTGCACGAACGGCTTTTCCGTATACGCTGAAAAGCAATGTGATCGGTAAGGCGCTCGAACTGGGCGGCGGCAGCTGGGGCGTGTATGGTTTGATGGATCAGGGTTTCAGTAATGATGTGCGCGAAACCGTGGGTTCGTATCGCATTGAGATGACGGGCTTTAATTATGATGAGCTGTATGATTTTGCCGAGTCGCTGCGCGGTAAGCTGTTGGATAACCGGCGCATTCGCGAGGTGAATATCGATTCGGAATTTTCATGGTGGAAGGATGATTATCAGGAGTATTTTTTTGCATTGAATAAGGAGCGACTGGCACAGGCCGGTATTTTGCCGCTCAATTTGTTTGCTTCGCTCTATCCGATTCTGCGCAAAGATGTGGAGATCGGGACGATTGTGGTGGATAATGAGGTGGAAAAACTGAAACTGAGCTCGCGCCAGGCGGCCGAATATGATTTATGGAGTGTGCAATATATGCCGCAGCTGGTGCAGGATGTTCCTTATAAACTGGCGGATCTGTCTGTTATCGCCAAATCGCAGGCGCCGCAAAAGGTGGCTAAAATCAATCAGCAGTATAAATTATGTCTGCAATACGAATACATCGGCTCGTCGAAAATGGGGAAACAGATTCAGACAACGATCCTGAAGGATTTCAATAAGAAGCTGCCGATGGGTTATTCGGCGCAGACGGCCGATATGAACTGGAGTTGGGGAAGTAAGGATAATAAACAGTATCTGCTGTTGTTGCTGATCATTGTGATTATCTTTTTTACCACAAGTATCTTGTTTAATTCGCTCAGGCAGCCGCTGGCGGTGATCGGCATTATTCCGATTTCGTTTATCGGGGTGTTTCTGACCTTCTATTGGTTTAAACTGAATTTTGATCAGGGCGGCTTTGCATCGTTTGTTTTGCTTTGCGGCATCACGGTGAACGCCTGCATCTATATTTTGAATGAGTATAATCAGATTCGCGCGGATCGCCCGCAGTTATCGCCGGTCAGCGCATACATAAAGGCGTGGAATGCCAAAATCATTCCGATCTTTCTGACCGTGATTTCTACCATTTTCGGATTTATCCCGTTTATGCTGGGCGCAGATAAGGAATCATTCTGGTTTCCGTTGGCAGCCGGAACAATCGGAGGCCTGATCATGTCGCTGATCGGCATCTTCTTCTATCTGCCGCTGAGTTTGCCGCGGACGAAAAAAGATGGAATCGAAGAGATCAGGAGTTAACCTCTTCGAAATGTTCTTTGGCCCAGTTGATCATAACTTCGATGGCAGGAATCAGCGTTTTGCCGGTTCTTGTTAGCGAATATTCCACACGCGGCGGAATTTCGGCGAATGCTTCGCGATGGATCAGGTGGTTTTCTTCGAGCTGACGGAGTGTATTGGAGAGCATTTTTTGTGATATATCGGGAATAGCAAGCAGCAGCTCTTTATAACGCATTTTAGGATGTTCCTGCAATGTACATAATATAAGTAATGACCATTTATCATTGATGCGGGCAATGACATTGCGTATGGGGCAATCGGGATATTGTAAATCGAGTTTTCGCATGCTTGTTTATTTTTTTGATTTCAAAGATATAGATTAATTTGGAATGGCTGATTTCGTGTTGTAAAATTTCGATATGCAACTTGTTGTACGAAAAGCGTTCTTTGACTTGATGATGATACAAATGTGTTAAAGCAGGTTAAATTCTGTTTCGTAATTGGCTGATTCTAAGTATTTCTAACCTGCGTGGTGTGTAACTAACCTGCTTTTTTCAATCAAATCATGCTTTTATATTTGATGCAAATTAATCATTAATAAAAATAAAGTATGAAAAAGTTAGCATGTCTGATTGCTTTTATGGCAATTGTTGCCGGTGTTTCGGCTCAGTCGGGATTTGATAAGAAAAAGTTGAATGGTTTTACATTACATGTCTACACTACTGCAAATCCGCTGGGTGATATGTGTTATGTTATAGAAGGCGATAAAAAACTGGTGATTCTGGAACCGCCTGCATTTAAGGATAATATGGCCGCTTTTGGCGATTATGTTTCGAAGCTGAACAAGCCGGTCGAGAAGGTAATTACCAATTATCATGCTGCCGGATTTAGTGCCTATGCACCCGAATTATTTGTAATGGTGGAAGATATGCCGGAATTTGTAAAAGGTGATGTATATAGCGGTATGATGGCCAATTTTGCTGCCGGCTTTGGTGATGCCATGGATCAGAGTGATTTTATTCCGAAAGAGGTAGTGAAGAAAAATACAACACAAAAATGGGGCGATGTTGCATTTAAATTTGTTCCCGGCGTGGCTTCGGATTTTCCGGCTGCAAGTATATTGATTGGCGATCAGGTTTATTACATGCATTTTACACCGGTAACCGGTCAGCATATCAGTCCGCTCCAGATTTCGGGTCGTAATGCACTGGATGCTTTGATTGCTGCCTCCGAGCAGGCTCTGCAGACAAATGCCCGATTGTTTATTGGAGGTCATGGCATTACAGTGGCCGATCGCAATACACTCGAATCTCAATTGGCTTATCTGAAGGATATGAAACAGGTTTGCGAACAGACCGGAACCGGCGATGAATTTATCCTGACCATGCAGATGAATTATCCCGAATATGCGGAAACAAAGAATCTGACAGCAGTAGCGGGTAAATTGTATCAATAGCCGGTTTAGCAGTATATTGTTTTGCGGCGAATACTTATTTAGTATCAAAGCAGATTATGGAGATATGGAATAAATAGTAAAATGGATTATTATTAAACAGCAACAATATGAAAATAATAAATAAAAACCGGTTCAGTCTGGTAAAATATAGTTTACTCTGTTTGATGGGTTTGAGTTTCGGTTTGTCTGCAGAGGCACAATCTAAAAAAGTAGTGTTGGATATTTCGCACGAAGACAAAGCGATTTATCAATCGGTTAATCCGGAGATTTTCAGTAAGTACGAAGCGATAGTACAAGCCATTCCCGATGCTGAACTGATTATAAACGAGGATGGTGATCTGGATGCCGGATTATTGGATGAAGCAGCGGCATTAATCATTTTATCACCGCTGAAACGTGATCGGGAAGTCCGCAAGAAAGATCTTACTCCTGCCGAAATAGCTGCAGTAACAGCTTACATTGATCGGGGAGGACGGATGATGCTGTTTATGGATGAAGAGCATCGTGTGGATATGGAAGCATTTGGCGCCAATAAATTAATTCAGCCTTATGGTATGGAGTTGGGAGCAGATTTGCCGATGTTTCCGAATATCGGGGCTGCAAGTGTTATTTCGGAGCCGGTTAAAGAAATCTACGAATTATCGTATAGCGGCAGCCGCTCACTTACCGGAGGAACTCCGATCAGTTATATGAATGGCGAAGATAAATATGTACATGGTGCCTGGGTAGAAACTGATAATGGAGCGAAAGTGATTGCTTTTGGTGAAACAATGACCGGACTGTTTATGGGCAATGTAGAGGCAACTATGCAAAATGGCATGAAAGTGATATGGAAGGGAAAAGATGATCCGCTTTTTATTGCTGATCTGATTGTATGGATGCTGGATTAATTTTAAAGAAATACTATTGTATAATGAATGATTTCTATATATTATATTTCATCAAATGATTTGTTTCATTTATTATTATTTCTCTTGAAAGATCATAGAATAAAAACGGATCAAGAACAAATATAGCAAAGGCACGCGCGATGCAATTTTTACAGAATGAATAACCCTTATATTATAAATCGATGTTTATCGAATTAAACACGAATGAACTGCCGGATAAAATGCATCCGGCAGTTTTTCATGGTATTAAAATTAATTGTACCTTTGCACACGCAAAAATTAATAGAAAAATTGAATGAACGAAATTCCTAATTGTCCGAAATGTAATGGTGAATTCACCTATTTCGACGGCTCTTTATATGTTTGTCCCGATTGTGCTCATGAGTTTCAGGTTGAAGTGGAAGGCGAAATCAGTGTAACTGATGATGTGGCACGCGACAGCAATGGTGCCGAACTTCAGGATGGTGATGCTGTAACGGTAATCAAAGATCTGAAAGTAAAAGGCTCATCGATGGTGATCAAACGCGGTACAAAAGTAAAAAGTATCCGATTGACAGAAAATCCGGAAGAGGTGGATTGTAAGATTGACGGAAGCAGTATAGTATTGAAAACCTGCTTTCTGAAAAAATAAATAGAAAAATCCTGTTATGACCAGCAATGCATAACAGGATTTTTTATATTTGGATTTTTGCATCTTAAATTTAAACAGATTATCAGCGAAATAAACCCATATTGATTCGAAAGCATCAAAAATAATGAAAACGGTATCTCGTTTTTCATATTTTATAACTATTTTTGACGCTCTTAATAAAGCACACCTGGTATTTTATGAATATAACATCTGACTTTGATTTTACAATCATCGTACCTATTTATAATGAAGAAGAAAATATGCCGCGTCTTGAAAAAACGATGGCTGAGTATCTACAAAAAGCAGATTTGAAGAGCTGCGTTATTTTTGTAGATGATAAATCTTCGGATTCAAGTCTGTCACTTATAAAGGATTGTTGTAAACGGAATGAAAATATGTTTTACATTTCGTTCGAGAAAAATATGGGGTTAAGTGCTGCCCTGAAAGCGGGCTTCGATGCAACTCAGTCTAAATATGTGGGATATATCGATGCGGATCTGCAAACCGATCCGATGGAATTTAATTTATTGATTCCGTTTGTGGAAGAATATCAGCTGGTGACCGGGATTCGTGCCAATCGTAAAGATACACGGGTGAAAAAGATTTCATCGAAATTGGGCAACGGCTATCGTCGTATTCTCACCGGTGATGATCAAAATATCAAAGACAGTGGCTGTCCGCTGAAAATTATGCATACCGAATATGCTAAGCGAATGCCGCTTTTCACGGGAATGCATCGTCTTTTTCCGGCTTTGATCTCGCTGCAGGAGGGAAAAGTAAAACAGACTCCGATTACACATTATCCGCGTATTGCCGGAAAATCAAAATATAATGTATTGAATCGTCTGGTAGGTCCGGTTGTAGATTGTCTGGTTTTCCGCTGGATGAAAAATCGCAATACATTTTATCATATTCAATCAACAAACCTGTAACGGATGCACGCTATTTTATCTTATCTGTCGGTAAATTTTGTAGTGCTTGGCGTGGGGTTGCTGGCACAATTGCTCTTTTTCATTCGTATGATTGTGCAATGGATCTCTTCGGAACGGGCTAAACGCGTGCTTTCGCCTGTTTTATTCTGGCAGATCAGTTTAATTGCTTCGTTTATATTTTGTATGTATGGCTGGTTACGCAATGATTTTGCGATTATTCTGGGTCAGCTCGTATCTTATTATATTTATATCTGGAACCTGAAAGTTGAAAAGCGCTGGAAACAGATTCCGGCTTTTGCCCGACTTTTACTGAATATTATGCCACTTATGGCATTAGGTTATGCCTGTTTTAATATGCAGGATACCATTACTCGTCTTTTTCATCAGGAAGATGTGCCATTGTGGCTAATTCTGTTTGGTTCGGCCGGACAGCTTATTTTTGTTTTCCGCTTTATTTATCAATGGTGGTATTCGAAACAACGTATGCGTTCGGTGCTCCCCTTTAATTTCTGGGTTATTAGTACGGTAGGTTCTTCTATCATCTTCTTTTACGGCTTAATCCGGCTTGATCTTATTTTGATTGCCGGACAATCGGCCAGCCTCTTTATTTATTTACGTAATATGATGCTCTGGAAAAATCGTCCGGAAGATTGATATCCCTTATTCTTCCTAATAAAACAGCATTTCCAGTTATATTCTGATTTTATTTTTTTTATATTTTACGAAGAAATATTTTGATAAAATTTGATTATTTGAAATAATAATATATATTTGTAGCAATTAAAATAAATAGACGACTAACCTTTTTTAGACGCGGATATAGCGATATTCGTAAAATATGTAAATTTATTCAACGAAGAAACCAATGATAGGCAGTGATATTAACAGAATTATTATTATTAATGTTAAAATAGATTGTTTTACTTTAAACTCATGCCTATGTAATAGAAAGACAAGAAAAAAAGTTAACTGTTAAAAAAATCTTTTAGGAGATAACAAGAGAGTATTCTTATTTAAGGTTTTAATTTGTAAATCTAATATTTAAAAACTATGAATTTAGTCAAAAATTCTTATTTGCGAAGCTCACTGGGCGTCGTGATTTGTGTAACCTTAAGCGGGGGTTTGGTGTTTGCATCCCCGGAAAACAAAATTTATCCGAATATTGTCAAGGAAATCAGCCAGCAAAATGGTAAAGTGCAGGTGGTGGTTACAGACAATATGGGACCTGTAATCGGGGCCAATGTAATTGTTCAGGGAACTACAAATGGTAATATCACCGATATGGATGGTGTTGCTATTCTCGAGGAAGTACCCGGTGATGCGATATTGGAAATTTCTTATATCGGTTATGTCACACAGTTGGTTCCTGTAAATAATCAATCCAAGTTAGCAATTCGTTTAGCCGAAGATTCACAAGCTATTGATGAGGTAGTTGTGGTAGGTTACGGTACGCAGTCTAAAAAAGACATTACCGGTTCGGTTGCCGTGGTTAATGCGGAGGATTTGAATAAAACACCGGCTGCTTCGGCTGCCCAACAGTTGCAGGGACGTGCTGCAGGTGTGGTTGTTGGTTCTACAGGTTCGCCGGGTTCTTCTACCATGGTACGTATTCGCGGTATCGGTACAGTTAATGATAATGGTCCGTTGTATGTTATCGACGGTGTATCTACCCGTAATCAGAATCTGAATACAATTAACCCGAATGATATTGAAAGTATGCAGGTGCTGAAAGATGCTTCGGCTGCTGCTATTTATGGTGCTCAGGCTTCGAATGGTGTAATCCTGATTACAACCAAGAAAGGTTCGAAGAGTGGTGCTCCGAAACTGACTTACGATATGTATGTGGGCGGATCAAGAACCGGTAAGAAATATGATGTACTGAATTCTGCAGATCGTCTGGCTGTGGAATGGGCTGCGCAGGAAGGCGCTAACCGTATTAACGGTAGTACGGATTATCCGTCGCATCCGCAGTTTGGAACAGGTGCAACGCCTTCAATTCCCAATTATTTATCTGTAGTGGGAGCGAATGGCCAGAATCTGGATCCTTCCGAATATTCTTATCCGAATAATCAATTGGTTGTATTTGATCCGATTGATGGAACAAACTGGTGGGATGAAATCGATCGTACGGCTTTTATTCAGAATCATCAGCTTTCTGCATCGGGTGGTAATGAAAAAGGACAGTATATGATGTCGGCTAACTATTTCCATCAGGATGGTACAGTTAAATATCAATACTTCAAAAGATATCAGATTCGTGCCAATACATCTTATAATTTGCGTGAATGGTTACGCGTAGGCGAAAACCTGACATTTGCATATACAAAAGATAACGGATTGAATGCAGGATCAACTGAATCAACTCCCTATTCATGGACTTATCGTGCCTCTCCCTGGGTTCCGGTATATGATATAGATGGTCAGTTTGCCGGATCTAAAATTGCAGGTACCGGTAACTTCCAGAACCCTTATGCCATTGTTTACAGAAATAAAGATAATTATTGGTCGAATTCCCGTCTGTTCGGTAATATCTGGGCTGAATTGGATCCGGTTAAAAATTTGACTTTGCGCACAAACTTCGGTTTGGATTATCGTACAAATTATAGTTACTCGATGAGTAAAAAGAATCTGGAATTCTCTGAAACACCGGGTATCAATGGTTTGACAGAAGCTGCAGGTTTTAATTTCCGCTGGGTATGGACGAATACGGCTACTTACGACTGGAAGATCAATGATTCAAATAAATTGAATGTATTGATCGGTATGGAAGCGATCAAAGATAATGTAGGTCGCGGTATGGAAGCCTATCGTCAGGGATATCTGTATGAAGATAATACCGATACCTGGGTTTTGGCGATGGGTGAAAATAACAACCAGCGTACCAATAATTCCTGGTATAACGGCGAATATTCCTTGTTTGGTATTTTCGGTCGTGTAGATTATGCTTTCCAGGATAAATATTTGGTAACGGGTATTATTCGTCGTGACGGTGTATCTCGTTTCTCTAAAAAGAATCGTTATGCAACTTTCCCTTCTGCATCTTTGGGATGGCGTATCTCTGAAGAAGCTTTCATGGAAAGATCAAGAGACTGGTTAGATGATTTGAAAATCCGTGCCGGATATGGTGAAACAGGTAACGCTGAAGTGCCACGTGCAACCAATTATGCATTTGAGTTTTCTACAAATCCGACTTTGACGAATTATGATTTAACAGGTGCTCAAAATTCTGCAGATTTAGGATATCGTTTGTCTTATTTTGGTAATGAAGACACCAAATGGGAAAAAACAAAGATGATCAATGTGGGTATTGATGCTACTTTCCTGAATGGTAAATTTGGTGCAAATGTTGAATGGTATAATCGTAAGACATCGGATATGTTGGTGGCAGCAGCTTATTCTGCCATGGCAGGTGAAGCAGGTGCTCCTTATATCAATATCGGAGATATGCGAAACACAGGTTGGGATATCATGTTGAATTATCAGGATTCTAAAGGAGACTGGGCCTGGGGTACTAATCTGAATATTTCACAATATAAAAATAAAGTATTGAAATTAGGAGATTCGGATGATGCTTCATTCTATGGTTATTCAGACCGTATTTCCGGTTTTGTTTCTCGTACTACTAAAGGTCGTGCAATCGGTGAATTTTATGGATATAAAATTGTAGGATTCTATGAGTCGGCAGCAGAAGCAGAAGCGCTTGTTCCACTGGGCGAATCAAAAGGTAAATATGATCCTGCAACTTATATCGGAAAATATAAATATGCCGATGTGGATGGTGATGGCGTTATTTCTACTGACGACCGTACCTGGTTAGGCTCACCACATCCAAAAGTAACTTTAGGATGGAATACGGATGTATCCTGGAAAGGATTTGACTTCTCTATGTTCTGGTATGCCTCTTTAGGAAATAAGATTTTCAACGGAGCCAAATACTTTACTGATTTCTGGATGTTTAATGGTAACCGTTCAAGCCGTATGCGCGACCTGTCATGGGAACCGGGCAAAACAAATGCAATTCTGCCGATTCTGGATAAATCAGATAATAAATCAGGTACCAATTCCAACTCTTATTATGTGGAAGATGGTTCGTATGCCCGCCTGAAAAACTTAATGTTTGGTTATACATTCCCGGCAGCCTGGATGCGTAAAGCTACAATTCAACGCCTGCGTGTTTATGTTCAGCTGGAAAATGTGGCAACAATCACGAAGTATAAAGGTATTGATCCGGAAGTTACGAATCGCGATAAAACAGCGAGTGGCGGTGACCTGGAAAAAGGTATCGATGTAGGTGGACAACCTAATACGAAAAAGTATTTGTTTGGTATTAACTTTACATTCTAATTTAGTATATTTACATACTATCATGTTTAAAGCTAATAGCTGAAAATCTAATTTTAAATTAAGTACAATTATGAAACAAAATATTTTTATTTCTCTTGGTCTGGCAACGATGCTCGCTTTTACATCTTGCGGTGAATCGTTTCTGTATAAAGCACCTCAGGGCAGTATTTCTGAAGATGCATTGCTTAATCAAACCGGTGTGGATTTGCTGGTAACTTCTTCATATGGAACATTGACTGAAAATGGCTGGGGTGCAACTCCTTTCAACTGGGTTTTTGGCAGTGTGATCGGTGGTGATGCCAACAAGGGTTCAGATGCGGGTGACCAGTCTGTTGTAAATGAAATCGAATCATATACTCCGCTGACAACAAATGATTATGTACTCCAGAAATGGAAATGGGTATATAAAGGTGTACAGCGTGCTAATATGGCTCTGAAAGTTTTGGGTAAAACGGATGGTCTGTCAGATAGTTTTGCCAATGCACGTAAAGGAGAATTGTTTTTTCTGCGTTCAATGTTTTATTTTGAAGGCATTAAATTAATGGGTCCGAAATCTTTGGCCTGGGTTTCCTGGGACAATGAAGATAATGATCCGATGGTTTATAACGGAACTGATATTTATCCGAATGTATTGGAAGAAATAGATCTTGCTATCTCATTACTGCCTGAAACACAGCCTGAAGTAGGTCGTGCCAATGTTTGGGCTGCCAAAGCTTTAAAAGCTAAAATTTTGATGCAGAAAGGTGATATGAGTACAGCGAAACCTATCTTGGCTGATCTGTTGGCAAATGGTAAAACAACGAATGGGCTGACTTACGGATTAGAAGATGATATGAATGCAAATTTCTGTGCATTAACGGATAACGGTAAAGAATCTATTTTTGCAGCTCAGCATTCGTTGGATGCAAATAATAATGGTTTGCCCGGTTTTTCTCTTAACTATCCGCACAATGTTGGTACAGATGCTCCGGGCGGTTGCTGTGGTTTCTATCAGCCTTCGTTTGATTTGGTAAATGCTTATCAAACTCAAAATGGATTGCCTTATCTGGATAATTCATATCGTACAAAGAAAAGTATTTCTAGTTTCGCGGATTATTCAAATGATTTCTCCATTGCCGTGGATCCGCGTCTGGATTTCGCAGTTGGTCGTCAGGGCGTTCCGTATAAAGATTGGGGTATTTGCTTCAATGATGGTTATGGTATTCGCGATAAAGGTAATGGTGGAATCTTCCTGCCCAAAAAACATGTTTGGACAAAAGCCGAAGAGGATGCCGGTTTAGCATCACGCAATATGTATGATGGTTGGGCGCCTGCCGTAGCATTGAATTTGCAATATCTTTCTGTTCGTGATATGATCTTATTGTATGCCGAATGTCTGGCTAATGACGGTGAATTATCTGCAGCAATGGAACAGGTAAATAAAATCCGTCGTCGTGCGGCTCTTCCGGTGAATCAGCCTGCATGGCCTGCCGGTATTGAAGCCCAGACCTACGCAATCAGTGAATATCCTGCATCGCATGCAGCTTATTCAGATAAGAATACCTGTATTACTGCCGTTCGTTTCGAACGTCGTCTGGAGCTGGCCATGGAAGGACAACGCTGGTATGACTGGGCACGTTGGAGTTTGACAGATCCCAGCTTAATGCAACGTGAAACTTCTGCTTATGTAACATACGAAAAGCAGTATATCAATAAGTTTAGCTCTGCAGCTACTTCATTTGACAAAACGTATTTCTTCGTTCCCGACGATCAAATCAAGACTAAGGGTGAAGATGCAGATGGTAAACCTTATCTGGTTCAAAATGACTTATGGTAATTTTTTCCCTTAATAGAATTTTTGAGTAGATTTTAAATAGAGAACAGGAGACTTCGTGATGAAATCTCCTGTTTTTTATTATTATATTTGTTATTAATTGAAAAAAATCACATCTTTGAATAGATATAATGAAACATAGAACGAATAATAAAATGAATATTTATATGAAACGACACACATTAATTTTAAATTTTCTTTGCATTGCAATCTTCCTATTATTAACCAGTTGCCGGACAACGCCCGTGTATGAGACATTTACTTTCGATTATACACTCGAAAGCATCGGTGCTTATCGAATTGATGTATCAATTAATAGTAATAAAGAATATAAAATAGTCAGAAATAACATTTTTCTGAATCGGGTTCAGGATGAAAAACCGATTTATACTTACGAAGGTATTTTATCTGAAACTGCATTTAAAGAAGCAGATACTAAAATTTCGGATGCCGGATTGTTTAAAATGAAAGATGCTTATGGATTTGATGATAAAGCGATTGAAGGTCGCGATGATCTCTTAATACAAATAGCATTCACCGCAGATGGTAAAGAAAAATTCATAACCATTCGTGATAGCGAATCAAATCAATTTGATAAAAGATTCCGTGATTTAATTTTTTATATGAATTCTTTTATTCAGGAATACGGAAAGTAGACTCAGACAAATTATTCAGATTAAATTGATTTTAAAAGAATTATATTAAACGATATCAAATTAAAACAGGATGATTTCTGTAATCCAATGCATTTTATTTAGATATTCTTCTTAGTATATCATCCCGTTTACGAAATTCAAATAAAAAATATAAGTTTCCGATTATAAATGAAAAAGACTTTAGTTTAAATTCATAAACTAAAGTCTTTTTGATAATTTCCATTTATTGAATTATCAAAATACTCAATATAGGCACTGTATTAGCACTATTATAAAAAATCCTTTTATTATTATTCGAGCTTTGTGACAATATAATAAGATCCAACCGGTTTTAACTGATAAACAGCATTCTTTCTGAAATCATCAAATTGAGATTTTTTGAAATCTTTGTCTTTAATGTAAACCAAAGGATTGGGTTCCGTTTCGAGAAAATAAATTAATTCATCAACTGTTAGCAACCGTTTCGGAGAAACGCCTAAAAAGACATCCATATCCGAACCACCGCGAAAACGATAATAACCATAATCTACTTTATTTGTATCCGGTTGTAAACGAAGGCTTTCGTTTGCCAGATTATGAAGTCCGAAATAGGGATTAATCTGTTTCAGGCCAAAACTACCGATGAACAGAAAAAACAACATGGAAATACAAACAGAAATCAAACTTATCTGAATCCTTTTGCGCAGATTCCGGCAGGCTATTATTCCGCCAACAGTTAATCCGCAGGCACCCACAATGAAAAATCCCCATTGTGTAATGGGAAATGGCATAAAGCGCGGAGCAATAAATAAAATCGGAAAGGCAAGCAGTAACGTGACAGATGGTATTGCAATGCTGATTTTTGTGAATCTCTTATCCTTTATGGCATTGAACCGTAAAGCTGTATAATAAATCAGGAAAGGATAAATAGGCAACAGATAAATATCCAGTTTAGAACTAATTAATGAGAATAAAACAAAAGAAGAGATCACGATTAATAAAAAATAATCAGCCAGATCACATTGTTTTGCTACATTTTTTCCATGCATATAAAGTGCAGCTATATACAAAAAAACCCAGGGCAGAAATGTATACAGACTTGTCAGCATATAATAATAAAAAGGTTGCTTATGATGGAAAGAGTTAATTCCCCGACCAATAGTTTGCTTGAAGATGATGTTATGCAAATAATCCGTTCCGCTTTCCAAATAAATCATCAATACCCAAAATCCGCATAATCCCAGGAAAAGGAAAACGGATCCTATCGAGATATAGGAGAAAATAGTTTTGATTTGTCGTTTATAAATTAAAAAAGAAAATGCGACCAATAGGGGCATGGCAATGGCTGACGGACCTTTCGTGAATGCTCCCAAAAAGACATAAAGCACCAATAATAATTTATTTTTATGACTTTTATCTCCCTG
>CAMTPG010000027.1 GCA_947074335.1 uncultured Parabacteroides sp. | reverse complement strand
TTCATAATGTATTGATATTAGATTTACATTGATAATAAGTATTTTAGAACATTTTGAATTGAAGATGCTGATCTTCATTTTTTTACATGGTACCTCCTTCCTTATTTTTAATTATTTATACATTGTTTAATTTATATTGATTAATTTGAGAATAAATTAGATATAGTAATCCCTGCAGATTTTCTACATAAAATCTGATATAATTAATAATTATATAATGGTACAGGTGTAGTTATTACAGCATATTAAAATTTGTCTGTTGCGTATCAAATTTTATACTGAAAGCTGGTTGTATGCTATAATTACAGGATTAATTTGTTGATCGATTTAATAAACACCAATAACCTATCCGCAGTATTATATCCGGAAAGAGTTAACGAACACCTTGTATATCCTTTATTATCTGAGATTTTAAAGGAATTATCATAAAATAAAACAGTACAGTTTTTTTCCATATCCCCACAACGATTTAAAGTAACAATATTCGGTTTATAAAAAAATCGTTTTCAAATGGAAAGAGAAGGGTAAAGAAAAACAATGCTTATTAATGCATTATTATGGTTTTTCAATAAATAAAAAACATTTATATTAATCATTTTAGTTCTATGAGCAAATATAAATTTTAAATTTTAATATAGATTCATCTTGGTTATTAATTATTGTTAATATTATAATTTAATCGAATAGATAACTCTAACTGTTAATCAGGCAGGATTAAAAATAATGAATGCTATAATAAAAAAGCCCGACAAATGCCGGGCCTTTTTTGATGTTTTCTGCATTTCATAATATAAACAGACAGAATGGTAAATCTGTTATGAAATGACTAACATATTCTTTCTGAAGAATCTTATTTTGTAAAATTAATTCCTACCTGGAATGTTGTTGTTCCTGCAGCAACAGTCGGGAATTGTTTAATCGCAGCTTCGATCATCGGTTTTACCGTAGCGGGCAGCGCACTCAGACCTTCCACGATGCTGTTTAATACATCTTCATCAGAGATGATTTTAGCAACTAACTGGATAACCTGAACACCAAAAGCAGGTTCAAGCATAAGCGTCATGGAAGAACCGTTAAGGGTATAAGTAAGCGGGAAGCCCGAGCTTAACATGGGTAATAATGTCATCAAATCAGGTAACAGTGTTGTAATATCCAATGCTTTTGTTTCTGATTTGGTGGTTGCTGCCATAATGGCATTCACATCGAGAAATATTTTAAGAGCTGTTCCGTCGGCAGTATATTGTACCAGATTAGACGGTGATGTTACATATACCGGACTGGCAATTGCTGTTTTTGGAGAATACATTGCTGTGATATTACCATCAGTATCGAAAGTTACACTTTTCAATACGGCACATAATAATTCAGAAACTGTTTTGCCATCTTTTACCGGCAGTGAAAAGATCATCTGCAGAATATCTTCAGGTTTCATGGTTACTGTAGCAGTTCCCAGAGAAATATCAAAAGCAGCCGTTGATTCCCATTTTGCCGAAATCGGATTGGTAGTATTCACAGTCCATGTGCCCTGAATAGTATTTGAAGGCACGGTAACATCCAGATTCAGTGTAAGTACAGAAGGAGTAACATTGCCACTATAAGTAACCGATGTGGTTCCGGCAGTAGTCTGACCCGAAAATGAATAATAACCTTCAGAACCGGTTAAAGCAATACCGGTGATTGTGGTTGTAGTCTGACCGGGAATAACACCGGGCAAAGCTAACGATAAAGAAGACCCGGCATCCGATTTGGATGTTAATGCACCAATTAAATCCGTCAGCGAACCACCGCTTAAAATAATTTCTCCTGTTTTTCCGTCGGTAGTTGAGAAAACGGCCTGCTTACCAACCATTTTACTTCCTCCGTAAGTCAAATCTAAATTTTCGGCTGAATAAGCACCCTGGAAATCCTCTTTATTATCGCTCGAGCAAGCGGTAAACAAACTAAATGCGCAAAGCATTGTTAACACGAATAATAAATTTTTCTTCATAATAAATTCTATTAAATGATATTTCTTTGTGTCTATTTCCGTTTAAAACATAGCGAAGATATGGATTCCAAACCAAATAGCCAAGCGGAAAGTAGAAAGCTTTGCGCTTCATTTTAAAGTGGTTGAATATTCTAAAATATCGAAAAGTATATCGAAAGAAAAGAACAGTTGGTTAGAAATATCATTTAAAAAGAATTCTAAAAATTATAAAGTATAAACATAATATCAGGACGATTTACCAGTCATAATCTCCAATACCAATTTATCTGTTGTTTCCATACCTGTCGAACCAATTGAGGTTAAATTCCGGATCGAACGGTCCACATCTTCATCAATTATACCTTCTACCGAAGTAACCACTTTGTTTTCCATGGCCATCATCGCCGAAAGCATGGCTGTAGAAACACCGCTTGATACCTTCATGGCACAACTGGGTTTGGCACCATCGCAAATCATGCCGGTAATATTACCGATCATATTTTTGATGGCATACGAAATCTGGGTTTCATTGCCACCCATCAGATAGGTAATGCCGCAACTGGCCCCCGTTGCCGCCACTACACAGCCGCAAAGGGCTGAAAGACGTCCGAGACTCTGTTTGATATATATTACCATCAGATGACTCAGCATTAAAGCGCGAATCAGTTGCTCTTCTGAACAATCTGTATCTTGTGCAAAAGATACAACCGGTAATGTTGCCGCAATTCCCTGATTTCCACTGCCCGAATTACTCATAACGGGGATCATAGCGCCATCCATACGGGCATCGCAGGCGGCAGCCGTAGTAATCAGCATATGTGTAAATACGGAATCGCCCATGTATTTGCGTCCGAAATACCCGGCTACGGTTTTGCTTACCGTATGGCCGTAATTGCCATTTAAAGAGGCTTCGGATGCAGCTTTATTCAATTCGGCTGTTTTCAGAATGAAACGGATTTTATCAAGCGGCATATGCATGGCAAAATCATAGACCATGGCATACGAGAGTTTAAGCGTATCGTTATCGGCTGTTCCGGCAGGCTGTTCCGGCTGATGGGTAAGTTCATCCAGTATTACTTCACCGTTTTTAGAAATATAAGCGATGTGAGTATGTTCGCGTGTAATGATCACCTGCGATTCCTGATCGCCGGCCGTGCAGATCACCTCGATATACAATTTATCCACCTGTTCTTTCAAGACAATGCGGATCATTTTTTGATTGATCATCTCCTTTCCGGCATTGAGCGCTTCGTCAGACAGGTCGCGCAGCACTTCCAGTCCGTAAGCCGATTTGCCAATCAGCGATCCCAAAGCAATTGCGATCGGTAATCCGGTCATGCCTGTTCCGGGAATTCCTACCCCCATTGCATTTTTAAGGATATTTGCACTCAGAAAAACCGTGATTTTTTCAGGTTTACAGCCCAATACCTCTGTTGCTTTGGCTGCAGCGAGTGCAACGGCTACAGGTTCCGTACAACCGATGGCAGGAATAACTTCCTGATGTATAAGATGAAGAATTTGTTCTTGCGTTGTGTTATTCATAACTTAAGTTTGTATTTGAATCGCGCAAATGTACTCGATAATTTTCGGATCACAAAAAAGCAACAATTCAAATACAAACAGAATATTATTTTCTACGACATATATTAAAGAATAATCAGCCTCTGCGGCCGCCGAAAATCTGCAAAAAGAATAAAAACATATTGATAAAATCCAGATAAAGCATCAAAGCGCCGATAATCGCTGCTTTCTGATTTACTTCATTGTTCTCCTGTCCGATGAGCGATTTGATCTTCTGCGAATCGTAAGCCGTCAGTCCGGCAAAGACCAGCACACCCACATACGAGATGATCCAGTATAAGGTACGGCTATGCATAAAGAAATTCACCAGCGAAGCAATGATAATACCGATCAGCGCCATAAACAGAATATTACCCCACGATGATAAATCACGCTTGGTAAGAAACCCGTATAAACTCATGGCCAGAAAAGTACCCGCCGTTATAAAGAAGCAGCTTGCAATGGTACCGGTACTAAATAAAAGGAAGATAAACGAAAACGTTACCCCGGAAATAAAAGAATACAAAATAAACACAATCGATGCCGTTTGCAGTGTCATCTTCATGATCCGTGCCGAAAGGTAAATCACCAGCACAAACTGAATACCGAAAAGAATCCAGATTCCGAATTTAGAATCCAGAATCAGGTGTGTGATATACGAATTGGTGGAAACCACATACGATGTAACACCTGTTATTGCCAATGCAATACACATCCATAAATAAACTTTGCGCACAAGCGCCATCTGATTCGAAGCAATTTTATCTAATGCTCTGTCCATAATTTTTAATTTAAACTATTCCTGTATAGTAGCTAAACAACAAGAAATAGGAAATGTTGGAACAGGCACAAAAAAAATCCGTATACATCTTCACAGATACATACGGACCAAACAAATAACAAACTCTACTTATATGAAAAAACAAATACTACTAACTTCTTAATTCATTTTATCTATATAACAGCAGAGTTTTGATTTGGTTCAATATCATGATAAAAAAAATCGCTTTTTTATCGATTTTTTTTTTGGATTCATCAGAATTATATTGATATTCAGTTAATTAAAAATTAACATAAAAATTGCTTTTTTTATTAGAAAAAGCAATTTCAGGCATGAATTTCTTTTTTTGTCTCCAAAATTCCGGCAGATTCGCCTTTTTGCGGATATTTTTTAAACATACTCCACCATTTCAGTTTCAAAACGCCAAACAGAGCTTCACCAAAAATAGATGAATTCATCTTCGAAGTTCCCAATACGCGATTTACAAAAACAATCGGCACTTCGATGATTTTAAAACCGCATTTGTGTGCTGTAAATTTCATTTCAATCTGGAATGCATAGCCTTTAAAATGGATATGATCCAGATCGATTAATTCGAGCACTTCGCGACGATAACATTTAAATCCTGCCGTTGTGTCACGAATATCAAGTCCGGTTACAATGCGTACATACATGGAAGCATAATACGACATTAAGACACGACTCAGCGGCCAGTTCACCACATTCACACCGTTACAGTAACGTGAGCCCACAGCCACGTCACCGCCCTCTTCGTGGCAGGCTTTGTAAAGCTTTTGTAAGTCGTTGGGGTTATGACTAAAATCGGCATCCATCTCAAAAATATAATCATATTTATGCTCGATTGCCCATTTAAAACCACAGATATAAGCTGTTCCTAATCCCAGTTTACCCTGACGTTCCACTAAAAACAGTTGATCCGGAAATTCTTTTTGTAATTTTTTCACGATATCAGCGGTTCCGTCAGGCGATCCGTCGTCAATAATTAAGATATGAAATGCTTTTTCCAATCCGAAAACAGTCCGGATGATATTTTCAATGTTTTCCTTCTCGTTATAAGTAGGAATGATTACAATACTGTCTGACATAGTTTATATTAAATTCATGGCGAAGATACATAATTAAGTTGATTTCATACAACAAATATTTACTATTTTCAACAAAATAGGTATATTTGCGAAAAGATTGCTTTACATTGGACATACAAGAGTTACTTAAGCTGTACGCCGCTCATCCCCAGATTTCCGCTCTCGGCTCATTATTAGCAAACGAGTCAGCCCGAAACATCTCCATTCAGGGATTAACAGGTTCTGGAGCTGCGATGACGTTTGCTTCGATTTTCCGAAAAGAAAAGAAGCAGATAGTCTGTGTATTGAATGATTTGGAAGAGGCCGGTTATTTTTATCACGATTTGATGCAACTCACCGGTTCTTCGGAAATTTATTTTTTCCCCTCTGCTTATCGTCGTGCCATTAAATACGGCCATGTTGATCCGGCTAATGAAATCTTACGCACCGAGGTGCTGAGCCGGCTTCAGGAACAGCGCGGCAGTTATATCATTGTATCTTATCCCGATGCACTGGCCGAACGGATAGTTTCGCAACAAACCCTGCAAAGCAATACGCTGAAGATCAGTGTAGGCGAAAAGCTCGACAATATGTTTGTTTCGGATGTGCTCGATTCGTACGGATTCGAACAGGTGGATTATGTATATGAGCCCGGCCAATATGCCCTGCGCGGAAGTATTCTCGATGTTTACTCCTACTCCTTCGAGTTTCCCTATCGTATCGACTTTTTTGGTGATGAAGTGGAAACCATCCGTTCTTTCGAGGTGGAAACACAGCTTTCTAAAGAGAAGCTCGATCAGATCTATATCGTGCCCCAGATGGGAAAAGCCGGCGATGCCATGGTTTCGCTGCTCAGCTCCCTGCCCAAAGAGGCTCTGCTGGCCTTCAAAGATCTGGCCTGGGTAAAAGAGCGCATGGACAGTGTATGGAATGATGAGCCTGCCATTCAGGACGAAGATTCGTTTTCGGGCCTGGAACAAATGCGTAAACGTTTGATCGACGGAGATGCCTTTGTGCGCGAAACCCTCGATTTTCGTCGCCTGCACTTCGGTCTGCGCCCCTTCGGCATTCCCGATGCCGGCATCACGTTTCATGCCGAACCGCAACCTATATTTCATAAAAACTTCGATCTGGTAAGCGAATCCTTCCATCGTTATCTCGATAAAGGGTACGCGCTTTATATGCTCAGCGATCAGGACAAACAGATTGCCCGTATCCGCACCATATTCGAAGATCGTAATGATAAGATACCCTTCACCGGCGTAAATAAAACCATTCATGCCGGATTTGCCGACGAAACACTGAAATGCTGTTTCTTCACCGATCATCAGCTTTTCGATCGTTTCCATAAATTCAATCTCAAAAGCGATAAAGCACGCAGCGGCAAGATGTCGCTCACGCTCAAAGAGCTGAACCAGTTCTCGAACGGCGATTACATTGTGCATATCGATCACGGCATCGGCCAGTTTGGCGGCCTTGTACGCACCGAAGTAAACGGCAAATTGCAGGAAGCCATCAAACTGATCTATCAGAATAGCGACATCATTTTCGTCAGCATCCATTCGCTGCATAAACTCTCCAAATACAAAGGCAAAGAGAGTGGCGAACCGCCCAAACTGAGCAAACTCGGTACCGGCGCGTGGGAGAAGATGAAAGAGCGCACCAAATCGAAAGTAAAAGATATTGCCCGCGACCTGATTCTGCTTTATTCCAAGCGCAAACAGGAAACCGGCTTTACATACAGTCCCGACAGCTTTATGCAGCACGAGCTCGAAGCCAGCTTCATCTACGAAGATACACCCGACCAGATGAAGGCCACAGCCGATGTAAAAGCGGATATGGAGAGCGAACGCCCCATGGATCGCCTGATTTGCGGTGATGTGGGCTTCGGCAAAACAGAAGTAGCCATTCGCGCGGCTTTCAAAGCCGTGGCCGATAATAAGCAGGTTGCCGTGCTTGTGCCCACCACCGTGCTGGCTTTCCAGCACTATCAGACCTTTTCGGAGCGACTGAAGGATTTTCCCTGTCGCATCGAATACATCAGCCGGGCACGTACAGCCGCCCAGATTCGCGCCATCCTCAAAGATGTAAAAGAGGGCAAAGTGAATATTCTGATCGGCACGCATCGTATTGTGGGCAAGGATGTGCAGTTTAAAGACTTAGGGTTGCTCATCATCGACGAAGAGCAGAAATTTGGTGTTTCGGTCAAAGAAAAGCTGCGCCACATGAAAGCCAATGTGGACACACTCACCATGACCGCCACACCCATTCCGCGTACCCTGCAGTTCTCGTTGATGGGTGCACGCGATCTGAGCAGCATCACAACTCCGCCGCCCAACCGCTATCCGGTACAAACCGAAGTGGAACGCTTCAATCCCGACATCATCCGCGAAGCCATCAACTTCGAGATGAGTCGTAACGGACAGGTATTCTTCATCAACAACCGCATCGCCAATATCCACGAGATGGAGGCTTTAATCAGGCGCGAAGTGCCCGATGCCCGCGTGGTGGTGGCTCACGGCCAGATGGAGCCCGACAAAGTGGAAAAGATACTCTCCGATTTTGTAAATTACGAATATGATGTATTGATAGCCACCAGCATCATCGAAAGTGGAATCGATGTGCCCAATGCCAATACCATCATCATCAATAACGCCCAGCAATTCGGTCTGTCCGATTTGCATCAGCTGCGCGGACGTGTAGGCCGAAGCAATCGCAAAGCCTTTTGCTATCTGCTCTCTCCGCCCCTTTCCACGCTTACGCAGGAGGCACGCCGCCGCCTGCAGGCTATCGAGAATTTCTCGGATCTGGGCAGCGGCATCCACATCTCCATGCAGGATCTGGATATTCGCGGCGCCGGCAATATGCTGGGAGCCGAACAGAGCGGATTCATTGCCGATCTGGGTTACGAAACCTATCAGAAAATCCTCGAAGAGGCTGTAGATGAGCTGAAGGCGGAAGAGTTTGCCGATCTGTATGCCGGGACACACGATGAAAAGCAGGATTCGGGCAGCCATTATGTGCGCGAGACTTTCATCGAAAGTGATCTGGAACTGATGTTTGCGCCTACCTATATCCCCAACGATTCAGAGCGAATATCACTCTATCGTGAGCTGGACAAGATGGAAGAAGAGCGCGATATTCAACGCTTCACCGAAAAACTGAAAGACCGTTTCGGCAACATCCCGAAAGAGGGCAAAGAGCTGATTCGCGTGGTACGACTACGCCGGCTGGCCAAACAATTGGGTATCGAGAAAATCGTACTCAAAAAAGGGCAAATGAGTTTGTACCTGGTCAGCAATCCCGACAGTCCCTACTACCAGAGTGAAGCCTTCGGTAAATTATTGGCATTTATACAAAAATATCCGAGAATCTGCAATTTGCGTGTGGTGAACGGCAAACGAAGCATCGTGATCAAAGAGGTCTCGACGGTGGAAATGGCCTGTGCACATTTGCAGGAAATCGAACAAATACAAACAACTTTATAATCCTGATATCCATGAAAAAGACACTTGTAGATGCTTTCGAGCAGGCTGTAGCCGACTACGCCGCCAATCCCTTTCTGTGGGAGAAAACAAAAGATGAATTTGAACCGGCCACCTTCGCCGAAGTACGCGATCAGGTTTATGATCTGGGTGCCGGTTTTGTGGCTTTAGGCGTACAAAAAGGCGATCATATGGCACTGCTCAGCGAAGGCCGCAATGCCTGGATCATCGGCGAGCTGGCCATGTTTTATGCCGGCGCCGTGAATGTGCCGCTTTCGGTAAAACTCGAAGAGGCCAACGATCTGCTTTTCCGCCTTACACATGCCGATGTAAAATACATCCTTGTAAGCGGACAGCAACTGCCCAAAATCCGTAAAATCATCGACCGCCTGCCGCAGGTAGAAAAGGTGATTGTGATGGATACCCAAAAAAGTTATCAGCCCAAAGAGATCGCCCTGGAGGATGTGGTTGCGGCAGGCCGTAAATACCTGACCGAACACCCGACAGAAGAATTTCTGGCCATCGGACGATCGCTGCAAAACGATGATCCGGCCACTATTACTTATACTTCGGGTACAACTGCCGATCCGAAAGGCGTGATTCTTACGCATCGCAATTATACCGCCAATGTAGATCAGTCGCTTTCGTGTATCGACATCGACAGCACCTGGCGCACACTTGTTATTTTGCCGCTCGACCACTGTTTTGCGCATGTGGTGGGCTTCTATATCTTTATGACGAAAGGTGCCTCGGTAGCCACGGTTCAGGTGGGACGTACCGGCATGGAGACACTGAAAAACATCCCCGTCAACATCAAAGAGTTTAAACCCAGTCTGATACTGAGTGTACCTGCGCTGGCCAAAAATTTTAAGAAAAATATTGAACAGGGCATTCGCAAACAGGGGCCGCAAACCGAACGTTTGTTTAACCTGGCACTGCGTACGGCCTATATTTACAACGGGAATGGCGGCGACTATAAAGGACGCGGACACCGCATGCTCCTGAAACCTGCCGTACAACTTTTCGACAAGCTTATATTCAGCAAAGTACGCGAGAACTTCGGAGGCAACCTGCGTTTCTTCATCGGAGGCGGTGCGCTGCTGGATAAAGATTTGCAGAAATTTTATTATGCCATCGGCCTGCCTATGTATCAGGGCTACGGCCTGAGCGAGGCCACACCTGTAATCTCGACCAACGGTCCGGCCAAACATACCTTCGGCAGCAGCGGCGTACTGGTTAATCCCATCGAGCTGAAAATCTGCGATGCCGACGGCAACGAAATGCCGCTGGGCGAAACCGGCGAGATCGTGGTACGGGGCGAAAATGTGATGGCCGGTTACTGGAAAAATCCGGCAGCCACGGCCGAGACACTGCGTAACGGCTGGTTACACACAGGCGATATGGGCTATTACGGTCGCGACGGATTACTCTATGTGCTGGGGCGCTTTAAAAGTCTCCTTATCTCAGGCGACGGCGAAAAATACAGCCCCGAAGGCATCGAAGAGGCCATCGCAGAGCATCTGCCCTCGGTAGATCAGGTGCTGCTTTACAACAATCAGAGCCCGTATACCGTGGCCCTGCTTGTACCCAACAAAGAATATCTGAAGAAAAAGCTGGCCGAAGCTCATCACAAGCTTACCAGCCATACCGGTGCCGAAGCCGCCATCCGCATCATTCAGGATGATTTGAACCGTTTCCGCAAAGGCGGCGATCTGGCCCAACTCTTCCCCGATCGCTGGCTGCCCGCCACTTTCGCCGTGCTGCCCGAACCCTTTACCGAACAAAACGGCATGGTAAACAGCACCATGAAGATTGTACGCGGCAAAGTAGAGAAAACCTATGCCGGACGCATCAGTCAGCTTTACACGCCCGAAGGCAAACAACCGGTCAATGCCTGGAACATTGAGGCACTCACCGGTAAACCCCAAAAAGAATAATTACAAACAGAAATAAATCATTAATCAAGTTTTAAAAATTATGCGTTACAAATCAATTCTGACAACCATGGCTTTTGCATCTGTTCTTGCAGCAGGTACACCGGCAATGGCCGACGGCGTTGCTAAACAAAACATCGATAACGGATGGACGTTTAAGCAGGTACGTGGCAATAACTGGTATCCTGCCACCGTACCCGGTGTGGTTCATACCGATCTGATGGACAATGACATCATCGAAGATCCCTATTATCGCCTTAACGAACGCGGTGTTCAATGGGTAGATAAAGAAGACTGGGAATATAAAATGACACTCAATGTAGATCCGGCACTTTTCGGTAAAGACAATATCGACCTTGAGTTTGAAGGATTAGACACGTACGCAGATGTATACCTGAACGATTCGCTGATTCTGAAAGCCAACAATATGTTTCGCGAATGGACTATTCCCGTAAAAGGCATTCTGAAACCCGAAGGCAATGAGCTGCGTGTTTATTTTCATTCGCCTATCAAGGTGGATCTGCCCAATTTCGATGCCTTCCCCTATCCGATTGAATCGGGAAATGACCAGTCTGAAAATGGCGGTATGTTCGATAAAAAGGTAGGCGTATTTGCCCGTAAAGCGGGTTATCATTATGGTTGGGACTGGGGGCCACGTTTGGTTACCAGCGGCATCTGGCGCCCTGTTTATCTGATTGGCTGGAACGATGCACGCATTGATAATATGCAGTATCAGCAGACTAACGTTACGGCTAAACGTGCCGAAATGACGGTTCGCGCCACTATCATTGCCGACAAAGCCGGTAAAGCAACGCTGAACCTTGCGGCCGACGGATTGAAAAACAACTGGACTAAAACCGTTCAGGTACAACCCGGACAGAATGTGATTGAAACACAGGTAGCCGTAAACAACCCCAAACTGTGGTGGAGCAACGGACTTGGCGAAGCACATCTGTATCCGTTCACGGCAAAAATCACCATGGATGGTACACTGGCAGACCAGAAAACCACCAACATCGGTTTCCGCAGTCTGCGCGTGGTACGCGATAAAGACGAAGCCGGCACCACCTTCTACTTTGAGCTTAACGGCGTGCCCGTATTTGCCAAAGGTGCCAATTACATCCCGCAGGATAATTTCCTGCCGCGTGTATCGCCCGAGCGTTACGAAAAAACAATCCTCGATGCCGTTAATGCCAATATGAATATGCTGCGCATCTGGGGCGGTGGTATCTACGAAAATCAGATATTCTACGACCTGTGCGATAAATACGGAATCATGGTTTGGCAGGACTTTATGTTTGCCTGCGCCACCTACCCGATGAATGAAGAGCGTCTTGACAATATCCGTCAGGAGGCTATCGATAATGTGATTCGTTTGCGCAATCATCCCTGTATTGCCATCTGGTGTGGAAACAACGAAAACCATACCGCCTGGTTCAACTGGGGATGGACACCGAAATACGAAGCACTGGGCGCTCTCGAAATGATGCGTAAAGATGATAAAGATCTGTTCCATAAACTGCTTCCCGAAGTAGTAGACGAATATGATCCGGGTGCATTCTACTGGCCCTCTTCGCCTTATGGCGGCGATCCGGATGCCAAATGCGAAAGCGGCAAAGAAAACTGGAACCCGAACGGCGATGCACACTACTGGGGTGTATGGCATGCCAAAGATTCGATTGCGAATTACAACAAAATCACAGCCCGTTTCTTCTCCGAATACGGCTTCCAGTCGTTCCCCGAATACCAGTCGGTACTGCAGTATGCTCCCGAAGCGCGCGACCACGACATCTACTCGGATGTAATGATGGCCCACCAGCGTGGCGGCAGTCATGCCAACGGTCTGATCGAGTGGTATCTGCTCAACGAATATCGTCAGCCCAAAGATTTCCCGAACTTCCTGTATATGGGTCAGCTGCTGCAGGGCGACGCCATCAAAACAGCCATCGAAGCACACCGCCGCATGATGCCTTACAACATGGGTACACTGTTCTGGCAACATAACGACTGCTGGCCGGTAGCATCCTGGTCGAGCCGCGACTATTACGACCGCTGGAAAGCACAGCACTACTTCACGAAAAAAGCCTTCCGCGATATTCTCGTATCACCGCTGGCCGAGAACGATACACTGAATGTGTACATCGTATCCGATCGCCTGAAAGCCGTGAAAGGCACACTCATCGTACGTCTGCTCGATCTGCAGGGCAATGTGCTTTACAATAAAGAGATGGCCGTAACCGTTCCTGCCAACAACAGCACCATCCAGTACGCTGTACCGGTAGCCGATGTATTGCAGGGCAAACTGCCTAACGAGGTGATGCTCAATACCCGTTTCATCGAAAACGGTAAAGATGGCGAGATGTATTCAAACAACTACTTCTTTACCCGTTATAAAGATATCGAATTCCCGCAGGCCAACATTCAGTTTACTTCGGTTCCTGCTGCCGGCGGTTTCGATGTTACCGTAACCAGCGATGTCATCGCCCGCGGCGTATTCCTGAGTATCGACGGTATCGACAATTTCTTCTCCGACAACTATTTCGACCTGCTTCCGGGCGATCCTGTTACCGTTCACGTAACTACAACGCTCGATAAAGCCACGTTCGATAAACAGCTCAAAATCGAGAGCATTGCCGATGCGTATTAACTAACAGAAAAATACAGTGCGATTTTCTTCGCGCTATCCTGAAAAAGGGAGATTCTTTTCGGAATCTCCCTTTTTTATATACCCGCTATAAAAGGCCGGTCTCAATCCTGCCATCTAAAATCAGATACCCGGATTTCCTTCATCAGCCGATTGCCTGAAAAACGAACGGTGCATTTATGTTTTTGTATCATACTATAAGTGGTTTGAAAATTCCTTGCAAAGGGATTTTTTCTCCTTTGTAAAAGGATTTGGATCCCCTTGCAAGGGGATATTTCCGCCAACGCTCCGTTATGCTTATTCCACTAATTATCACCTCCGATTATTGAATTATTATGTACATTAATTTGCTTATTAAATGATATTATTTATATTTATCCGTCATAAATAAAGCTTATTTATTTTATATTTATCCGTTATAAATAATGCTATTTATTCTCCATTTATTCTCCATTTATTCTCCATTTATTCCCTTAATTGCAAAATAAGAACTGCTATCCTTCCGTTTTCTCTTTTCTTTTATTAAGCCGGATCAGGTTTGTCGGTTTCTTTGCTGTCGGCATCAAACACCATACACGACTTGCTGAATTTACACAGTTTAAGCCCTTCTGACTGATTTAAAGTTGTTTTTGATATACGGATATGCAAACTGTATAAATACCATCTTAGAGGGCTTATTTTACGCCTTCCGGTTTTTTACCCGTTGAAGCAGCCCGTATCATCTGAAGGTTCCACAAAACAAAGCCGCAGCAGCTGTCTGAAATCCGAATCTGCAGTTCTACGAATTTGAACCCGATACAACCTGAAAAATCATTTTGCATGGCTGTTATATCCGGATGGCCAGATTTTTTAAAAAAAAATCCCTTTCTTTTTTCTTTTTAATATATAATAAGGTGGGAAAATGGCGGATCTGAGAAAAATCTGAGAAAAATCTGAGAAAGATCGGAAGAGCACACG
>CAMTPG010000026.1 GCA_947074335.1 uncultured Parabacteroides sp. | reverse complement strand
GCCTCTTTCATCTCTTCACCACGCAAATCGCGGGCTACGATTGTGCCGTCGGGAGCAAACAGAATGACATGCGGAATGCCGTTAATGCCGTAAGCTTCGGAGGCCACATCGCCGCTGTTCATGATTTGCGGCCAGACCACATTTAATTCCTCCATGGCTTTGCGTGTATCTTCCTCTTTATCCCAGGTGGCCACGCCCAGAATCTCCATTTTGCCGTTTTTGCCATATTCTTTATAGAGCTCGGCAATAGTAGGCATTTCACGGCGACACGGACCGCACCAACTGGCCCAGAAATCAACCAGGGCATATTTGCCTTTGCCCACAAAATCGGAGAGACGTTGCTCTTTACCCTGCTCATCTACCACCATAAAATCGGTAAAGAGTTTGCCGGGTTTTGTATTCAGCAATGTTTCGGCTCTGCCTTTTACCTTTTGTACAGAAGGCATATGCTGATAAACGGGCATCAGCATCTCCACATAGTTTAATACAGAATCCGGTTCGGTCAGCGAACGGGCAAACATTTCGTCGAGCAGCTGCGCGCCTACTGCATTTTCTTTGTTGGCATTGAAACCGTTCAGATACAGTTCGGCATATCTCGGGCGTCGGTTTTCCCAGAGCTCTTTGAATTTCTCATTGCGTTCTTCGGTGGTATAATCGGGATTGTTCTTGATGAAATTCTGTTCGATTTCGAGTGCGCGCATAAATTCATCAATGTCGTTGCGTAAGGCATTATTCACTTCGTTCAGTTGTGATCCTGCGGCCTTGTGATTCACCAGATCAACCACGATATCACCATTCTCCAGAAAAACATCAGCATAAGCGCGGTTCATATAAACCCGACAGAAACTGGCGGTATCCTGACGTCCTTCGAAAGTGAAAGTGCCGTTAACAACCGTGGCACTGTCGAAACGGTAATTGCCATCTTTATCGGCATAGCCATTGTAATCTTTCAGATAAACAGTCGATCCGTTGAAGGTAGAATCGACCTGTCCGGTCAGTGAATACCCTTTTTTTGTGGTAGTTGTACATGAAGTAGTCAGTGCAATTGTGGCCATTGCACACCAAAACATACGTTTCTTCATAAAGACTTTTTTAATGTTATAAAAACGATTATCTCTGCAAATGTAGAAGAATTGTCGGGATCACTCTATATTTTCGGGAAATGATTTGCATTTTCTGCGAAATGCATGTATCTTGCTTTGTATTGGAAGATAAAAGGGCATAGTTTAGCGAATAAGATTATGGAGAAACAGGAAAAACGGAAATTAATCCGGCGTCTGGTCATTGTTACCCTGACGGGTCTGGTGGTTGCCATCGGACTGGCTTTTTGGGAATACGAAGAGGCGTTGCGGTTCGAAGGCAGTCCGGTAGAAGACCGGATTATGATTTATCCCGATGGCGATACCATTCGTTACCGGGCTTTCGAGCATCGTTATTATGTTTCGAATGTGGAGGATTCGGCCTATCAGTATCTGAATATTTATATCCCCGAATCGGCTTACAGTGATGATCGTGAAAAGATACCCATTTTGATGCGTACCTACGCCGGCGGCTATATGGCTGCTCAGGCGCGACAGCCTTCCGAGTTTGATGCCACCGGCCGCGCCTTGCGCGAAGGTTTTGTGGTGGTAATACCCGGAACACGCGGTTGGAATTCGCAGGTCACAAACGAAAAAGGCGATACGGTTTTTACCGGTCGTGCTCCCGCACCGTTGTTAGATCTGAAGGCTGCGGTACGTTACCTCAGACATAACAACCGGCTGATGCCGGGCAGTGCCGACCGGATCATTATCGACGGAACCAGTGCCGGCGGAGCTTTGGCGGCGCTGCTGGGCGCTACCGGCAATCATCCCGTATTTGAGGAATCGTTGAAAGAGATGGGTGCCGCACGGGGCGATGATGATATCTTTGGTGTAATCAGTTTCTGTCCGATCACCGATCTGGATAATGCCGATATGGCTTACGAATGGCTTTACGAATGTACAAACGGGAAATCGCGTGTACTGACCGAAGAGGAGCGGGTTGTTTCAGAAGAGCTGGCAGCCGCTTATCCGGCCTATCTTAATAGTCTCGATCTAAAAACCGAAGAGGGTACCCCGCTCACGGCCGATAATTATAAAGAATACCTGACCCGGCTGTTGATTGGTTCGGCTCAGCGTGCCCGCGATGCAGGCATGGATATTCCCGAAGAGACCGGTGTACAGCTCAACAGCAGCAATGGCGGCGAAGGGCAGTTTGTGTTGACACTCGATCTGGATCAATACCTGAATTGTCTGGCTGCAAATACGCCGCTCAAAACGCCGCCGGCATTCGATAAACTGGGAGTTACTGCCGATCAGTCTACTTTCGAAAATCTGCTATTCGGAGATAATCGCGGCACTGCTGCGAATTTTACCAATTATTCATTGCGTAAAGCAACAGGTAATCCGCATGCGGTGTTGGATAAACAGACCGAAGACCGGGTAATTATGATGAACCCGATGTATTTCATTCCCGAGAAGCACAGCAAAAAGCCCGATTACTGGTATATCCGTCACGGTGCTGCCGACCGCGATACCGGCTTCGAAGTACCGGTAAATCTGGCCGCACTCTTGCGTAACAAAGGATTTGACGTAAATTTCGATCTGGCCTGGAACCGCCCGCATACCGGCGATTACAACCTGGATGAAGTGTTCGAATGGATCGACGTCATCACCGAGAAAGATAAACGGAAAAAAGGCGGACTTAAAGTATCCGTAGGTGATAAATCAATTTTAAATAACTAACATATGCAACAAAAGGTAAAAGATCAGTTTATACGTCGTGTCATCGATTATTATGCCACATTGGGTACAGCGGCAGAAATTCAACATACACAGTCTGTGGCCAATTATACCCGGCTGATAGCCGATGCCGATAACCGAGATCCGCACCAGACCGATCTGCTTGAGCTGGCTGCCTGGTTGCATGATATCGGTTGCCCGGCTTCACGACGTGTTTACGGAAACAGCCGGCCTGAGAATCAGCAGCACGAAGGGCGACTCATCGTAAACGAATGGGTGAAAGAGATAAACTGGCTCACCAGCGATGAGAAAATCTGGCTGGCTAATGTGGTAGGAACTCATCATCAGTTTCAATCGGCTGTGGAGTATCGTTTCGAACCACTCTTCGAAGCCGATCTGATTGTTAATATGACCGAAGGCTATTACAAGGCCGAAAAGGCGGAACATTTATACGAGAAACTAATGGTTACCACTTACGGAAAAGAACTCTATAAGCAGTTGTTTCTGAAAAAATGTGACAATGATTCTTCTCAACCCCAATTCAGCAGCATTCCGACCATTAAAAAATGAGGGCAAACGCTTTAATCTGTCGTAATGGATAAAAAACTTATTATCTTTGCTCCTAGTATATAAAACAGAAATCATTGAAACCTATGAATTTTAGTAAAAAAAGTTGCCGGATCTTTAAACAAGCCACACAGGATTATCATGTAACCGATCATGTGGATGCCACGATACAGAATCCGTATGAGGTAAAGAGTATCGAGTTTTATCTTTATCTTAAAAATTGGATTGATGCTGTACAATGGCACCTGGAAGATATTATCCGTAACCCGGAAATCGAACCGGTCGAAGCTCTGGCTATCAAACGCCGCATCGACCATTCTAATCAGGATCGTACCGATCTGGTGGAGCTGATCGACAGTTATTTTCTGGATCAGTACAAAGACACAACGGTATTGCCCGATGCTACGCTTAATACTGAAAGTCCGGCGTGGGCTATCGACCGCCTCTCGATCCTGATGCTGAAGATTTATCATATGCAGCAGGAGGTGAATCGTCCCGATGCCTCGCCCGAACATAAAGCCCAGTGCGAAAAGAAACTGGCCGTATTGCTGGAACAGGAGCAGGATCTGAGCACGGCACTCGATCAGTTGCTGGCCGATATCGAAGCCGGACGCAAATACATGAAAGTATACAAACAGATGAAGATGTATAATGATCCGGCACTGAACCCGGTATTATACGGAAAGAAATAAGAAAATGGCAAATGTCTTAATCATACGACTCTCGGCAATAGGTGATGTGGCCATGACGGTTCCGGTCATCTATTCGGCAGCGCGTGCAAACCCGCAACATCATTTTACGGTGTTGACACAGGCCTTTCTGATGCCTGTATTTATGAACAATCCTCCCAATGTGGAGGTGATAGGCATCAATACAAAAGCCTCCGAAAAAAGTCTGACCGGTTTACTGAAATTTGCGTCGGCGCTGGTGAAGTATGATTATGATGTGGTGCTGGATCTGCACGATGTGATTCGCTCGCGGATTGTCCGCACCCTGTTTAAGCTGAACCGAAAAAAGGTCTATGTGCTCGATAAGCAGCGCAAAGCACGCAAACAGCTTGTTGCCGAGCAAGGCAAGAAATTTCAGCAGATACGGCCGGTTGTTGCCGGTTATGCCGATGTGTTCCGTCAGGCCGGATTCGATTATACCGATTCATTCACCTCGCTGTTTCAGAATACTGCGGTGGATCTGACTGATATGCACGATTTCACCGGTGTGAAAAACGGCCGATGGATCGGCATTGCACCCTTTGCCAAGCATCCCGGCAAAATCTATCCGCAGGATAAAATGGAAAAGGTGGTGGCCGAACTGAGTAAGGATGAACAGACAACGATCTTTCTCTTCGGCGGACGCGGATACGAACAGGCTATTCTCGAAGAATGGGCATTCCAGTATCCGCGCGTAAAAAGCGTGGCCGGACGCTATTCGCTGGATAAAGAATTGATGCTGATCAGCCAGCTCGACCTGCTGCTCTGTATGGATTCTGCCAATATGCATTTTGCTTCACTGGCCGGAACACGCGTAGTTTCAATCTGGGGAGCCACGCATCCCTATGCCGGCTTTTACGGATACGGACAAAATCCGGAAGATGCCATTCAGGCCAAACTGGATTGCCGTCCCTGTTCCATTTACGGTCAGAAACCCTGTCTGCATGGCGACTGGGCCTGCCTGAAACAAATCAAACCCGAACAAATTACAGAAAAGATAAACGCAATACTATGAAGTTAGTGATTAACCCTGACTATGCGGCCTTAACCGATTTTATCCGAAACCTTCCCGAGAACTTCGATCATGAGGGCGTTACGATTTATAAGGCGCGCAATGAAATAAAGGTAATGCAGGCCGGCAATATCCAACTGAATGTAAAACGATACAAAGTACCGCACATCATCAACCGGTTTGCCTATTCATACCTGCGCGAACCCAAAGCCGTACGGGCTTATCAGTATGCTTTCCGTCTGCTGGAAAAAGGAATTGATACGCCTGTACCGGTGGCATATATCTTATTTTACGAAGGCGGTATGCTGGCTACCAGCTATTTTATCAGTCTCCAGATGCCGGGTGATACATTATATAATGCAGGACGCGAACCGCTTGCCGGCAATGAAGCACTCTTTACGGCATTAGGAGATTATACCGCACAGCTGCATCAGGCGGGCGTATACCATCGTGATTTCTCGCCCGGCAATATTCTGTACCAGAAAGAAGATGGAGGTTATCATTTCAGTCTGCTTGATATTAATCGCATGGAATTTGGTTCTGTATCCTTAAAAAAAGGCTGTGAAAATTTTGCCCGGCTTTGGGGTTCGGATAAAGCAATTGACCTGACTGTTCATCAATATGCCAAATCAATGCATTATGATGCAGATCAATGTTTAGCCTTTGCCATGAAAAGCAGACGAAAATTCTGGCACCAGTTTCAGAAGAGAAATCCAATTCCCTTTCAGACAGAATAATTTATTCGAAAGGAATGTAGTTCACCCAGAAATTCTTCATTTTTCGTTTATACCAGGAATGACACCCGAAAGGTAATTGATTGCGGGTTAGCCGATAACAATATCCGGGATATTTATCAAACGAAAAAGAGAGTGCCTCTTCTACCGTGGGATAAATAAAATCTTCAGGTTCGCGGGCCCAAAATACATCTTCATTATAAAGATGGTACCGTTCGTGAGAAAGATAATACTCAATACGTTTTTGTTTTTCTATACAAATACGATAATGACTGGAAACTTTACGTAATGAAAGTCCGCCATTGCCGATTTTATTATACAATTGTTCTTTCCGTGGTTTGCCGGGTTTTGCTATAATACGTTGTTTTATCCGCATAAAAGCTGCAATAACCGGTGACCGGTAAATAGAGCGTTGCAACCAGGGGGCACCAATATAATCATATCCTTTTTCGCACCAGAGTGTCAGCTCATCACGAAATACATACGCATCAAGTTGGTATATCAATATATAATCGGTGTCCAGAAATCGTTCATAGAAATGAGGGCTCAGCATAAGCCGGTTATAACCGGTTATTCCTTCAAAACAGACATCTTCGAAAGAGATAAATTGTAACTTTGGAAATTGTGCGGAAAGATTCGATAAATCAAGTGATTCCGGTTTTATAACAACCAGCGGATGAGCTCCTAAAATTTTATATACCTGTATCAAAGCCTTTGTTTCCAAATGCGTTAATGTTGATTTATAAATAGGAATAACCACTTTAACTAATTCCATAAAAGGATCTTTTAACGATGATATAAAATATCTAATTGTTTAATCGGATACAAATGTAATATATTTACCTCTTTTCATTACTTTTGCAGGTAGAATATAGTTGATCTTTATACGGAATTAACAAATGGAGACGATAAAAATTGCGATTGTAGGGCTGGGCTATGTAGGATTACCTTTAGCCTGTCTGTTTGCCACAAAATATCCGGTAGTGGGATTCGATGTGAAAGCCACACGGATAAAAGCACTCAAAGCCGGTAAGGATGAGACGGGAGAAGTTCCTGATGAAACGCTGAATGAACTGCTTCTTGATGCAATTCCTGATGCCGGTAACCGGGGTGTTTATTTCACCTCCTCGATCGAAGAGCTGGCCGGTTGCAATTATTACATCATTGCCGTTCCCACACCGGTAGATATCCATCACAGTCCCGATCTTACGCCGCTCTATTCGGCCAGCCGGCTGGTTGGCGGTGTTTTATCCAAGGGTGATAACGTAATTTACGAATCGACGGTTTGTCCGGGTATCACCGAAGAGGAATGTGTACCGATTCTGGAAGAGACTTCCATGCTGGTATTTAATCGCGATTTCTATGTGGGTTATTCGCCCGAACGCATCAACCCGGGCGATAAGAAACATACCGTAGATAAAATTTGTAAAATCACCTCCGGCTCCACACCCGAAGCGGCCGACCGGATCGATGCCTTATATAATTCGGTAATTACTGCCGGAACCTTTCCCGTTTCAAGCATAAAAGTAGCCGAAGCGGCCAAAGTGATTGAGAATACCCAGCGCGACATCAACATCGCTTTTGTGAATGAGCTGGCCAAGATCTTCCATCTGATCGGCATCGATACGCACGAAGTGCTGGAGGCTGCCGGTACAAAATGGAATTTTCTGCCGTTTCGTCCCGGACTGGTTGGCGGACATTGCATCGGAGTAGATCCCTATTACCTGATCCGCAAAGCACAGGATTACGGATTTCATCCCGGTCTGATTCTTTATGGCCGACGTATCAATGATAATATGGGCGAATACATTGCCGGCCGTGTGGTAAAAGCCATGATCCGGAAAGATATCGCTATCCGCAATGCCGAAGTACTGGTTATGGGATTTACATTCAAAGAAAACTGCCCCGATGTGCGTAACTCGCGGGTAGGTGATGTGGTGAATCAGCTAAAGGAATATGGCATGCATCTTACGATCTTTGATCCGTGGGCACGTCCTGAAGAGGTGAAACATGAATACGGACTGACAGTACGCAATACACTGCCTAAAAAGAAATTTGATACCATCGTGGTTGCCGTGGCGCACGATGCCTTTAAATTCATCCATCTGCCCGATCTGTGCAAGGCGCATCATGTAATTTTTGATGTGAAGGGATGCGTGAAGCGCGAATGGACCGACGACAGGCTATAAGTTATTTCCGGCCGAAATCTGCGGGGATCTCACCCCACTCGGCAGTTTCCCATTTCAGGATCGGTGTGGTATAGGTATTGTTTTGCAGCCATCTCTCGGCCCGTTCGATCAGTTCGAATATCGGTTCGTTTTCAGGCACACGCTCCAGTAAGGTCTTGCATTTCTTTTTCTGTACCCAGCTGATGGCGTTACGACTGTCGGAGTAAATGGGCAGCGAACTGCCTTTCTGTTTGAGCAGTGCCAGTCCGTGTACCAGCGCCAGAAACTCGCCAATATTATTGGTTCCTTTTTTGTATGGACCGATGCGGAAGATTTGTTGTCCGGTAGGCAGATGTACTCCTCTATATTCCATATCGCCCGGATTTCCGCTACAGGCAGCATCCACACAGAGGCATTCGTTGATCGGTTTATCGCCGAGTGTGGAGGGATATTGCATCTTATTCACGGCACGTGCCGATGAGGCCTGTTTTAAATAATGTGTATATCCGTTATCGAAAGCTTCGGAAGCCTCCTGCCGGGTTTCGAACGATTTGTATTTGGCGCCCTCTTCACCATCCACCTGGGTTTTACAATCCGCCCAGTTGTCGTAAATGCCGGGAGTCCGTCCCTTCCAAACTACATAAAACTTATTCTTTGCCATCCTGCCTGTCGGTTTAGTTTGCAGACAAAGATAGATAAAAAAGCATGAAAAGTCTCTTTTCGGATTCCAAATGGTCTGTGTCTTCGGGTTTGTCTGCGATAACACATTTCGGGTGTTATGTTTAAGAGCGCTTCATCTCCTTTTTTTGAAGAATAATTTGATAATATTACAGAATAGTATATACATTTGCAGCGAACCGAAAAAGTCAATATGAAACGAATATTTCTGATAGGATACATGGGAGCCGGCAAAACAACGGTGGGCAAAGATCTGTCTGCACGTATGGGTTTGTCGTTTATTGATCTGGATCATTATATAGAAGGGCGGTTTCATAAAACAATCGGTCAGTTGTTTGCCGAAAAGGGAGAGGAGGCCTTCCGCGATATCGAACAGAAGATGCTGCGTGAAGTGTCTACCTTCGAAGATGTGCTGATATCGACCGGTGGTGGTGCTCCCTGCTTCTTTGATAATATGGAATTTATGAACAGCGTGGGAAAAACCGTCTACCTGAAAGTTTCGGTAGGCGAACTGGCGAAGCGACTGGAACTCTGTAAAGGGACACGTCCGGTGCTGCAAGGCCGCTCCGGAAAAGAGCTGGAAACATTTATTGAAATGAATCTGATCCGGCGGGAACCCTTCTATAATCGGGCCGGCATTGTATTTCATGCCGAGCAAATGCTTGATGAACACGATGTACAATCCATCTCGCAGGAACTGGCCACTCTGCTTTGAATAACCTTTTGCAATGTCTAAGTATATTATACGATAAAAATCATGGACTTATCCGGAGACAAAAATAAACAACAGTTTTATATACCCCAGGCGCTCCTGCAGGAGCTGAGCAAAGTAAACAGCCGGTTGCTGATCGGAATGCCTGCCGAACGTATTGAGGGCGAAAAGCGTCTGGCACTTACCCCCGAAGCCGTACAAATGCTGATCGAACGCGGCCATCAGGTCTGGATTGAAAGCGGGGCAGGACTGGGTATTAACTATTCGGATAATCATTATTCGGAAGCGGGAGCAGAAATTGTGGATACAGCTGCCGAAATTTTTCAGGCGGATATTATATTAAAGGTATTACCCCCGCTGGCTGCCGAAGTGGCGATGATGAAACCGCGTTGTACGGTGTTGTCATTCTCGCAGATCAGTCTCTTCTCGCAGGAGGCCTACGAGCTGATGATTGCCAAACGCATCACGGCCCTGGCCTATGAATTTATCTCAGACGAAAACCGCCGCTATCCGGTACTCAGTCTGATCTCCGAGATCGAGGGAGCCACCTCCATTGCCATTGCTTCGGAGATGCTGAGTAATACCCATGGCGGTAAAGGGATCCTGTTGGGCGGTATACCCGGCGTGGCACCTACCGAAGTGGTGATCATCGGTGCCGGTAATGCCGGAACGGTAGCCGCACGTGCAGCCATGGCGCTGGGTGCCAGCGTGAAGGTGTTCGATGATGATATCCAGAAACTGCGCATTATCCAGCAACTGCTCGGACAGGGATTATTTACTTCGACTTTTCATCCCAATGTATTGCGCAATGCTTTCCGCAGTGCAGATGTGGCTATTGGTGCGATGCGTTATATCGATACACACGATCATTTCTATATATCCGAAGATCTGATCCGCGAAATGAAACGCGGAGCACTGGTAATAGATCTGCGGATCAATCAGGGCGGATGCTTCGAAACTACCTGCGGATTGCCGGTTAATGCCCCCGAAATGTTCGAGCAATACGGCATTTTGCACTATTGCAAACAAAATATAAGCAATTATGTGGCCCGCACCACCTCGATGGCGCTCAGCAATGTGCTGCTCCCGGTATTCTTTCACTGGGAAGATCAGGGCTCACTCTCTACACTGATAAAAAGTGACAGAGGCGTTAAAAACGGTGTCTATCTGTACAACGGTAAACCGGTTAACAGCTTTATCTCTCACTATTTTAACTTTTCTTCAAATAATATTGATCTATATTTGTCGGCGTTTTGACACTTTAAATTTTGAACTCGCAAAGTAATTGCTTTACTTTGCGCCCAATTTAGAAAATTTGCGTTAAGCTAATAAACTATATTATGACAGAACAGACTAAAGTTACAACACTGGATAAGGTTGTGATTCGCTTCTCGGGCGACTCGGGTGACGGCATGCAGCTGACCGGAACAATCTTTTCTAATCTGTCGGCAGTTTTCGGGAACGAAATATCAACATTCCCCGATTATCCGGCAGAGGTTCGAGCTCCACAAGGCACATTAAGCGGCGTATCCGGTTTTCAGGTACACCTGGGCTCACGTAAAATCTTCACTCCCGGAGATAAAGCAGATGTATTGGTGGCCATGAACCCCGCTGCTTTGAAAGTGAATGTAAAAAATATCAAACCCAATGCCATCGTGCTCATCGATACTGACTCGTTCGAAAAGAGCGATCTGGAAAAGGCATTGTATACCACCGACGATCCCTTCAAAGAATTGGGATTAAATGATGTGCAGGTGGTAGCGGCTCCGATTTCGACCATGGTAAAAGATGGTCTGGCCGGCTTCGGACTGGATAATAAATCGGCGTTGCGTTGCAAAAACATGTTTGCTTTAGGTCTGGTGTGCTGGTTGTTCGAGCGTCCGCTCGAAGAGGCTATGCACATGTTGCAGAATAAATTTGCCAAAAAACCGGCGATTGCACAGGCTAACATCAAAGCATTGACCGACGGTTACAACTATGGTCATAACATCCATGCTTCGGTTTCTACCTATCGTATCGAAAGTCAGGTGATGGCTCCGGGCTTCTATACCGATGTTAACGGTAATAAAGCCACTTCGCTGGGTCTGATTGCAGCCGCCGAAAAATCGGGTCTGCAACTATTCCTGGGAAGTTATCCCATTACGCCGGCTACCGATATCCTGCATGAATTATCAAAACGCAAAGATCTGGGTGTAATCACTGTACAGGCTGAAGATGAAATTGCAGGTATCTGTACTTCAATCGGTGCCAGTTTTGCAGGCTGTCTGGCTGCAACAACTACTTCCGGACCGGGTCTGGCGCTGAAGAGCGAAGCGATCGGGCTGGCCGTGATTGCCGAATTGCCGCTGGTAATTGTAGATGTACAGCGTGGCGGTCCTTCTACAGGTCTGCCTACCAAGAGCGAACAAACCGACCTGTTGCAGGCTTTGTACGGACGAAACGGAGAGAGTCCTGTTGTGGTAATTGCCGCTTCAACTCCCACCGATTGTTTCGATGCTGCTTACTGGGCCAGTAAGATTGCCGTAGAGCATATGACTCCGGTTATCCTGCTTACCGATGCTTTCATCGCCAACGGTTCATCTGCCTGGAAATTGCCGAATCTGGCCGAATATCCTGCTATCGTTCCGCCGCTGGCTACACAATATGACGGAGATAAACCCTGGAAACCCTATCGTCGAAACAAAGAAACCATGGTACGTTACTGGGCTGTTCCCGGTATGGAGGGCTTTGCCCACCGGCTGGGTGGTCTTGAAAAAGACTTCGACACCAGTGCGATCTCTACCGATCCGAAGAATCACCAGAAAATGGTTGAAGCTCGTCAGACCAAAATCGATAAGATTGCCGATTTTGTGCCCGAGCTTGAAGTTATCGGCGATCAGGATGCCGAACTGCTGATTGTAGGCTGGGGCGGTACTTACGGTCACCTCTACGAAGCCATGGAGACCATGCACGAACAGGGCAAAAAAGTGGCCTTCGCTCACTTCCAGTTCATCAATCCATTGCCACGCAACACCGCCGAAGTGCTGGGTCGTTTCAAAAAAGTGGTGGTTGCCGAACAGAACAAAGGACAGTTTGCCAACTACCTGCGCGGTAAGATTGCCGGCTTTAACCCCTATCGTTTCAATCGTGTGAAAGGTCAGCCCTTCGTGGTTGCCCGTTTAGTTGAAGAATTCACTAAAATATTGGAGGCCTAACAGATGACAACAGAAGAAATTAAATATCTACCCAAAGATTATAAGAGTGATCAGTATGTACGCTGGTGCCCGGGTTGTGGCGACCATGCCGTATTAAACTGCTTACACAAGGCAATGGCCGAAATCGGCGTTGCTCCTTCTAATATGGCAGTGATTTCAGGTATTGGCTGTTCATCACGTTTGCCCTATTATATGAATACATACGGTTTTCATACCATTCACGGTCGCGGAGCCGCGATTGCCACCGGTGTGAAAACAGCCCGTCCGGATCTGAGCGTATGGCTTATTACCGGCGACGGCGATTGTCTGGCTATCGGAGGTAATCACTTCATCCACGCCGTACGTCGTAATGTGGATCTGAATATCATATTGTTCAATAATAAGATTTACGGACTTACCAAAGGTCAGTATTCGCCCACAACCGATCGCGGTTTCGTAACTAAGAGTTCGCCCTTCGGTACCGTGGAAGATCCGTTTATCCCGGCCGAACTGGCATTGGGTGCCCGCGGTAACTTTTTTGCCCGCGCTATTGATGTGGATCTGAAGAATACAACCGATATTCTCGAGGCTTCGGCCCGTCATAAAGGTTGCTCGGTAACCGAAGTACTGGTAAACTGTGTGATCTTTAACGACGGTATCCATAAAGCTATTACCGACAAAGCCGTGCGTGCCGAACGTACCGTTATGCTGCGTCACGGCGAGAAGATGCTTTTCGGAGCCAATCAGGAGAAAGGTATCGTACTGGAAGGTCTGAAGCTGAAAGCCGTTACAATCGGCGAAGAGGGCTATACACTCGATGATATCCTGGTGCACGATGCACACGAAAAAGACAATACCCTGCATATGATGCTGGCCATGATGAGCGGTGATATGCCGTTGGCACTGGGTGTTATCCGTGATGTGGAAGCTCCCGTATACGATGAGTGTGTACATGCACAGATCGAAGAGGTTCAGGCTAAATCGAAAGTTAAAAACCTGAACGACCTGCTGATGAGCGGTGAAGTATGGGAGATTAAATAAGATAAGATGAACAAATAATTATACAGAGAAGCGGCAAAATGATCTTACAGACAGTTTGCCGCTTTTCTATTAAATATTCCAAAGAAAGTTTATATAAGGCTGGCTGAATGATGCAGTTTTGCAAACCCTACATAGCAATATGACAGCTTTTTATGTTAACTGAATGAAAAAACGAAATTATTACTGAAATTTTTCTTTAATGGAGTATTTGGTATAAAAAAAAATACTATTTTTGTACCGCAATTAACAAGGCGAGCGTTCAAAATCGCTTTAATTTAAGCTTTGCGAACGCATTTTTTTGTTGTGTGAGAGAAAAAAGTTTTATATAAGTCAATCATTTAAATTTATTACAAGATGGCTAATTTAGATTTAAGCAAGTATGGCATCGTGGGCGATTTCGAAATCGTACACAACCCTTCTTACGAACAGTTGTTCCAGGCAGAAATGGATCCTGCTAACGAAGGTTTCGAAAAAGGTGTATTAACAAACACAGGCGCAGTAGCAGTAGATACTGGTAAATTTACTGGTCGCTCACCTAAAGACAGATATATCGTTAAAGATAAAACTTCTGAAGATACAATCTGGTGGGATGGTACTATCAACAAACCGGTTTCGGAAGAAATCTGGCATGATTTGAAAGCTTTGTCTTTGAAACAATTGTCATCTTCTAAAAAATTATATGTAGTTGATACTTATTGCGGAACTAACGAAGACACTCGTCTGAAAGTACGTTTCGTTATGGAAGTAGCATGGCAGGCTCACTTTGTGACTAACATGTTCATCCGTCCTTCTGATTACGATTTGCATCACTATGGCGAACCTGATTTCGTTGTATTGAACTCTTCAAAAACTACAAACCCGAACTGGAAAGAACAAGGTTTGAACTCTGAAGTATTCGTTTGCTTCAACTTGACTG
>CAMTPG010000025.1 GCA_947074335.1 uncultured Parabacteroides sp. | reverse complement strand
GAGATTTCTGAATGTGACTGGAGTTCAGACGTGTGCTCTTCCGATCTAATGCCTACCCCTTTTTAGCAGCAGATATGTCTCCCTTCCAAAGATTTTTGTCTTTTTCAGAAATAACCATGCGTCTCGGGTGGACCGTATTTCAACGCAATTTCAGCACGAAGAATCAGGGGAGGATCAGTTGGTCCGGGAACAAACTCAATCCGGTTATTCCCCTGTTTTACTAATTGAACCGGAATAGAAAAAGCATCAACTGTTTGTTCATTTTCAAGTCCGCGTTCCCGATCATAAAGAGCAGGATATTCCGAATCTGCCGCCTCCAGTTTCGTTCCGTTATATATCAGCTCATATTGCGCCGGTCTGTTGGTTCGGATAAATAAAAGGGCCTCTTCCGGCTGATCGGTTTCTACATCATCGCCGATATAAACATGAATTTCGTTTTCGGGAGATGAAACCTGAAACGGTAAGGGCGAATCCGGTTTAATATGATATTGAATAACTCCGTCGGAGAGCGCATAGATTTTATTTCGTTTGCGTAACGTCTGCAATGATCCCAGCTCCTGCAACAGTTCGGGTTTGCGGGTGCGACAAACCAGGCCACCCGCTTCAAGCTGCGGATTGGTTTTATCCTGATTATATTCGGTCAGGTAATAATTAAAAAGATAAAGTCCGTCGGCTCCCTGCGAAAGAATATGCGAGCTCATGCCGCGATACATGCCATGCGACCAGAATTCGCGCGGTTTATACCCGCCATCATCGATCGAACAATAAAAAGGAATCTTTAAATCATCCCCCAGATCCTCCCTGAATTTTGCAACAGGCATGGCCGGATCGCCACGCCAGTGCACGCCGATGCTGATAAAATCAAGCAATCCCAAACGCAGCCATTCCCGAATATCCAGCCCTTTCATCAGGTTTTGTTCCACTGTGGGAGCTACGCGGGCAGACAATAATATCTTTTTTCCGCGCTGAGCCGATAATTCATCCACTTTGGCCCGGATCTGACTGACCAGATCAGTCATAAGCGGCGCATTCGCCTCGCCCGTTCCCGTTTTAAAGTAGACAATAAAACGCATAAAATCCAGATCATATCCGTCTATCATCTCATAGCGCTCCAGCTGCTCGGTGATAATTGCCAGTTTGCGATCGCGCACCTCGCGTATAGAATAATCGAAAGCGCCGCCGCTGTTATAGCCCTGTGTGGTATCATTCAGCCAGTATTCGGGATGATTAATCCAGAAATCGGTATATTCGATCGGACAACCCGTTGTGGTATCATTGAAATGCAGATCATTCATCCGGTAGGTAATGAAAGTTTCCATGCCGTTTTTACGGGCACGAGTCAGCGTGGCTTTGATTAAATCGGTGCCCTCTTTTTCCAGATTGAGATGATTCTGATGGAATTTCCGGAAGGTCTGATAATGCAACGTATCGCATCCGCAATCGAGCGTGCCGTTGTTATCATCGCCCATAATATGGCCGTAGGCAGAAGGCACATAAAAGAAATCACTGCCTGAGCAGATCATATAAGTAGTAACCTGCGAATTTGATATCATATCCACGCACGAATCCAGATCGGCAACCGTAAGCGGACGTCGGTTAAACCAGATATTACCCAGCAGATCAGAGCCGTCGTTATTATGGATGATGCGCTGTTTGCGCTCCGTTATTTCCGGTTGGGCAAAAACCGGTAATCCCCAAAAGAGACAACCGGTTATTGCAAACAGTTTAGTCCAAGACATCATAGTATTCGATTTACAATAAAAAATCAATGATCGGCCGATAGTGAATATGGCCGGTCCGAACCGTTGAAGATCCGCTTTTTATCAGGCGAAGCACTCATTTCGAAAGTAAGCGTGCCGCCATTCAGTATATCATCTTGTGTAATGTAGCCTTTTGTGTAAGGCACACCGTTTAATTTAACCGCTTTTACATAGCGGTTCTTATCACTCACTTTATCTGCAATCACTTCGAATGTATTGCCATTTTCCAGCGCAATTTTAAAATATGGCAGATAAGGCGCTCCCAGCACATACTGATCGGAGCCCGGACAAACCGGATAAAAACCTAATGCCGAAAAGATATACCAGGCCGACATTTGTCCGCAATCATCATTGCCGCACAAGCCGTCGATATTATTCTTATACATCTTATTCATGATCTCCCGCTGCCAGTACTGCGTTTTCCAGGGCTCAGCAGTCCAGGTGTATAAAAACGGAATATGATGACTTGGCTCATTGCCATGCACATAGCCGCCCAGCAATCCCTCTTTGGTCACATCCTCGGTATGGGCAAAAAACTCATCCGGCAGATGCATGGTAAACAACGAATCCAGTTTCGAAATAAACCGTTGTTCGCCGCCCATCAATTCCATCATCCGGTCTACATCCTGCGGTACATAGAAGGAATAATTCAACGCATTACCCTCGATAAAACCCTGTCCATGGGTATCAAGGAGGTTAAAATCGGCACGCCAGCTTCCATCGGCATGGCGCGGACGGGCATAACCCGTTTCGGGATCGAATGCATTTTCAAAATTAGCAGCTCTGTTTTTATAAATAGCCGCAATCGAATCATTGCCGGCCAATTTCGCCGTATTGTAAATGGCCCAGTCATCATACGCATATTCCAGTGTGAGCGAAGCCGCATTGCCGCTGCGTTCAATCGGGACAAATCCCTGATCCATATATTCGGCCGTACCCTCAAAGTAGGGAATGGTTGAGCTGCTTACCATCGCTTTCAGCGCAGCCTCTTTATCCACCGGCAACCCTTTGGCAAGCGCATCAGCTAACACCGAAACCGAATGATAACCAATCATACACCAGTTTTCGTTGCCCATATGGCTCCATACCGGCAGCGCTTTATGCACACTCTGCTCGCTATGTTTCAGCATCGAATGTGCAATATCCGTATTGACCTGCCTGTTTATGATATTTAGCAGCGGATGCAGCGCCCGATAGGTGTCCCAAACCGAGAAAACCGTATAATTTGTAAAATCATCAGCCTGATGAATGTTATGATCCAATCCTCTGTATTGGCCATCCACATCCGTATAAACGCTCGGATTAATCATGGTGTGATACAGCGAGGTATAGAGCATGGCCAGCTGATCTTCTGTACCTTTTGCATCGATCACCTGCAGTTTGTTATTCCACAAATCCGAAGCCTGAAGCGCCAGTTCATCAAAATCGCGTCCGGCCGTTTCGGCTTCCAGATTCAGCAAAGCACCGGCCGTGCTCACGCCCGAAAGTGCCACTTTAACCTCCAGCGGCTCCTGATCAGTGGGATCGAAATCGAAGTAAGCCACAATTTTCCGTCCGCCGATATCGGGGAAATTCTCTTTGGTGTTGAATTTGGCATAACCGCCTTTATAATTCACCTTCTCTTTTTCCTCGCATCCGTAATTAATTACGGGTTTTGAAAAGGAGATGGCAAAATAGGTGTAATTGGTCCGTGCCCAGCCGTTTGTGATGCGATACCCCGTTAGCAGCGTATCATTTTCTACCCGCAGATTGGCCCACAACACCTTTCCGTCGTAATTATAAATACCGTGAATCAGATCGAGAACGATGCGTTGCTCTTCCGCATCTTCGGGGAAGGTATATTTATGTACTCCGGTTCGCGGCGTGGCTGTAAGCTGCGCTTTTACGCCGTAATCGTCTAAAAAAACTTCGTAGTAGCCGGGGCGTGCCACTTCCGAATCGTGCGAGAAACGGGAGCGATAGCCGCCATCGGGATTGGTCGCCGTTCCGGGATTCAGTTTCAGGGCACCTGTAGCCGGCATGATCAGGATATCGCCTAAATCCGAATGACCCGTGCCGCTGAAGTGCGTATGACTAAACCCCACAATGCTGCTGTCTTTATGCTGATAACCGGCACAATATTCGTAGGCGCGCGGCTGATAAACACCCTCTATATTATGTGGAATGGTATCGGTGTCGGGACTTAACTGAACCAATCCGAAAGGCACGCAGGCACCCGGAAACGTATGTCCCATGCCGTTTGTGCCGATTATCGGATTTACATAATCTGTTTTTTGCTGAGCCATACCCTGAAAACTGCTGATCGTCAGCAGTATAATGGCCGGTAAGATGCGTTTTTGCATATAATATCCTGAATTTGTTAAAGATTAAAGGCTAAACTTACACCATTTTTTGAAAAATGAGATCAGTTTTTTGACAGAAAATCATTGAATTTTGATTTATCGAAGAGGGCAGCGGCTATTACATCGACATCCGTTTTTAATTACGGATAAAAACTAACAATAAGCAGCGGGTTGCTTATTGCAAAACTGCCGGCCTCACCTGGTAAATAATCCATCCGCTTTGTATGGCATTTAATTCGTTTGCAAAACCGCCGGCCTCACCTTATAAACCCTTACACTGTCAATCGTGAAGCATTTATCCGGATTTTCCTGATAAATATGATGAGTCCACCAGCTTTTTTCGGCTTTTGTATAGAGCAGCCTGCCTGTTGATTCGTTGTAGTTCACCGATTTTACATTTTCGGTTGTGGCAAGCGGTTCAAACGGACAGAAAGTCCGGCTGTTGAGATTGAACCTGCAAACCCCTTCATGCCCCGAAATTAATAATTCGTCCGGATTAATCTGTACAAGATCATGTCCGGATGTAACCGGGATAATCCACGCGTGCTGCTGCGTTAATCCCGGATTGCCATCGGGCTGTTTGGTTAATGTGTAAGCGCGCAGTTCGCTGTATCCCAGCGCATAGAGCTGGTTGCGGACGGCGTCCCAAACTACGCCGTGACCCGAATACAGACTGTCGCGAAACAGCACCTTTTCGGGTTGCGAAGCATCAAATAACTCGATGCTGTTGCCTTCGGGATGCGTGGAAAGTGCCACTGCGATCAGATTGCCGGGCAACATTTCTGCCGAATGTGCCATCGGCGTTTTGGCATAAAACAGACACTGTTTCGTGGCGATATCCAGCAATAAAGCGGCGTTGCCCGAAGAGGTGATCAGCAGTTTCCGGTTATTATCCACAAATTTACATTCATCGAGCGGGTAGAGGTATTTATCATAACCTTCCGGCAGTTGTGGCAAAACCTCTTTGATGTTCCAGTTCCAGATCAGATCAACCGGCTGATCATCCGGCCGGTCGAGATCGATAATTCCGATCCGGTCGTCGCCGCAAAAAGCGGCCAATTGTTGTGCCTTACCCTGAGGCAGGCAGAAACAGAAACAGAATAGCAGGAATACGGTAGTTTTATTCATAACGGCATATAAATTACAGATGGCTAATTACACTTTCCCCAAAGATATAATTTTATAAATAAACAATTCTTATTCCATGTATATTTATAGCTTAATCTCATAAAAAAGAGACTGAATCCCTGAAATTCAATCTCTTTCCCCGATATAATATCACTGAAACCGAAACCGGTTATAATCCCTTTATCATGATCAGCATCATCTTAAACGGTTTAACGGCAAAAACAGCATGCGGAATATTAGCCGGCATAATAATCTGTTCGCCGGCACTTACAGCATAGGTATCTTTCGCAATCTGTATCTCTGCCGTGCCGTCGAGAATCTGAATTACAGCATCAAAAGGCGCTGTATGCTCACTCAGTTGTTGCCCTTCATCGAATGCAAACAGGGTAATGTTGCCCGCCTTATTCATAATCAGCTGCTGACTCACAATGCTTCCTTTAGCATATTCAATCCGCTCTTTCGGCGAAAAGGGGCCTTTAATTAATCCGACCGGCTTCATTTTTTGCGATCTATTTTTTCGATTAATAAACTCAGCGATTCTTTCACTTTCAGATGATTTTCGCCGGCTCCGATACTTTGAATAATTGTTCCTTTTCCGTCTTCATCTTCGGTCATATAAAAAATACTGTGTTGTTGGATCAGTACTTTTTTGCCGTTGTCTTTAGTTGCCACAATAAAATCCTGAATCATACCTGTAATTGTTAAGTGGGTAATAAAATTAATGCATCCGTATCAGCTCAATTTGCCTTACAGATACGTATTAAACAGGAAAAAAGAGATGAATGTTGTTTGGATTGAAGCGTAAAAAGTAAAAAGAGAGGAAAACCTGCAAAACAGCGGCAGCTACTGCAGTTGATTCGATGATTAGCCACTCCGGTCCATCACCAGACTTATCACATACCCCAGCACTGTTCTATATTATTCAGACCGGTTAAACCTCATTTTCCCCATCCGAATCGATGTCCGGACTTAAAGAACAGGGATTAATATAAATTAAAAAAAATGCTATAAATTTATTGTATTTCTGTTTTAAATAATTAATTTCGGAGTTGATAATCTGAACGTATACACACATCATTATAAACGCTAAGTTTATTCTTGATTTATGATATATCTGTACATAATACAGAATTTTCCTTAAGATAAGTATTAATTAAATTCCTGAATGTATGTATCATAAGAGAAAAGACCGTTCTTTTTACCTTTCGGATTATATAAAGAATCCGCTGATGAAAGGAAACTTATTTCTGGCATTAATAGCCGGAACCGCGCTGCTGCCCGCAGAAGCGGCGGGTGTTAACGAAATTACACAAACTCATGCACAGCCACAGCAAACCCGCATCATTACAGGCCTTGTAAAAGATGATTTCGGCGATCCGGTGATCGGCGCCAACATCATCGAAAAAGGAACTACCAATGGAACAACAACCGATATCAACGGCGAATTTTCACTGTCGGTTGAGCCGGGAGCTCTGCTCGAAATCTCCTTCATCGGATATATTCCGCAGCAAATGGCAGTAGGCAATACTTCGAAATTTACGATTGTATTGAAAGAGAACACGCAGGATTTATCCGAAGTGGTTGTGGTAGGTTACGGCACACAGAAGCGTGTCAACCTTACAGGTGCCGTTGAGCAGGTTACCAGCGATGTCTTCGAAAACCGCCCCATGGCCAACATCACCCAGGGATTGCAGGGCGCCATCCCGAATCTTAACATCACACTGGCCGACGGCAAGCCCACACGCAGCTCCGATTTTAATGTGCGCGGAACCACATCGATCGGGCAGGGCGGAAGCGCTCTCGTTCTGATCGACGGCGTGGAAGGCGATCCCGCCATGCTCAACCCCAACGATGTGGCCAGCGTTTCGGTGCTGAAAGATGCTGCCTCGGCTGCTATCTATGGCGCACGCGGCGCCTTCGGCGTGGTGCTGATTACTACAAAAAATCCCAACAAAGAGCGTACCTCGGTAACCTATTCAGGCAATTTCTCGTTCAAGAAACCCACCGTGGTGCCCGATATGGTCACAGATTCGTACGAATATGCCAACCGGTTTGTAGAGGCCTATTCCGCCTTTTACGATTATGCCCGCACGCCCTCGGCGTTTCATAAGGCGGTGCCCTATTCAACCGACTGGCACAACGAAATGGCCAACCGCCGTCCCGGTTCGGGCATGAGCGAAGTAGAAGTAGGCTCGAACGGCAAATATCAGTATTATGCCAATACCGACTGGTACGGATTATTGTACAAAGATCATACCTTCGGTCAGGATCATAATGTGATGGTGCAGGGCGGAGGCGAAGTGGCCGATTTTATGATTTCGAGCCGCTATTACCAGCAGGATGGATTATTCCGGTACAACAGCGACGATTATAAAACCTTCAATGTACGTGCCAAAGGCTCGGCACAACTCTACAAATGGCTGAAGATGGAGAACAACTTCGAATTCAACCAGATGCAATATCACAACCCGCTTACCGTGGCCGACGGCAACGTATGGTACGGCTTAGAGAGCGAAGCCGAACCGATGAGCCCGATGTTTAACCCCGACGGCACACTCACCATGGCCGCCGCCTACAGCGTGGGCGATTTGTGGTACGGAAAGAGCGGCACCGATATGACCAAACGCGTTTTGCGCAACACCACCACGGCAACCGCCTCGTTTCTGGACGACCGCCTCAAAATTAAAGGCGATATCACCTTCCGCTATACCGATAATGACAATAAAACCCGCCGCGTTCCGGTGCCTTACAGCTCCGCGCCCGGCGTAATCTCGTATCTGGGCTCCTCCACAAACGATTATATGGTTTCGGGAGAGCTCACCAAATACCTGGCCACAAATATTTACGGCGAATACTCGCAGACCTTCAATAAAGTGCATGCCTTTACGGGCATGGCCGGATTTAATTACGAGCAGTCCATCTACCAGTTCTCCTCCAGTAGGCGCAACGGCCTCATTTTCGAAGAGGTAGACGATATGAATCTCACCAACGGCAGCGGCGTAACCCTGGGCAGCGATTACAACAAATGGAAAATTGCCGGCGGATTCTTCCGCTTCAATTACGCCTACGCCGATCGTTATCTGGTGGAGTTTAACGGTCGTATCGACGGCTCATCCAAGTTTCCGCTCAATCAGCAATGGGGCTTTTTCCCTTCGGTATCAGCCGGCTGGCGTATCTCTGAAGAGCCGTTCTGGCATGTGCCTTTCTCGGCCGTATCCAACCTGAAGATCCGCGGCTCATACGGTTCGCTCGGCAATGGTAATGTCAATGCCTATTCGTATATGGAGCTTTTCGGCATTTCGCAGATGACGCGCCTGATCAACGGCAAGCTGAATCAGTCTACATCCTATCCGAATGTGATACCCGACGGATTGACGTGGGAAAAATCGACTACCACCAATATCGGTCTCGACGGTTCGTTTCTGGACGGCCGCCTCAGTGCCACCGGCGATTATTACATCCGCAAAACCAACGATATGTTTACCATCGGTTCCACGCTGCCCGCCGTATTCGGTACTACCGCACCGAAAGGCAACTATGCCGATATGAAAACCAACGGCTGGGAAATGACCATCAGCTGGCGCGATCAGTTTCCGGTGATGGGCAAACCCTTTATGTACGATTTCCGCTTTACACTGTCCGATTATAAATCGAAAATCACGAAGTACAACAACCCCGATAAATTTCTCGGATCCTACAACGATGCCCGCTGCAACTATTATGAGGGTATGACGATCGGCGAAATCTGGGGTTATGTAACCGAAGGCTTCTTCACCTCCGACGAAGATGTTCAGAATCACGCCGATCAGAGTCTCTATTTCGCCTCCAATTCAGGTACCTGGCTGCCGGGAGATATCAAGTTTAAAGACCTCGACGGCAGCGGCAAAATCGATTACGGTACCAACCGTGTAGGCGATTCGGGCGATAAAAAAGTAATCGGCAACACCACACCGCGCTATACCTACAGCTTCAGTCTGGGCGCCGAATGGAACGGCATTTTTGTTTCCGCTTTCTTCCAGGGCGTAGGCAAACAAGACTGGTGGCCGGGCACCGACAATGCCCTGTTCTGGGGCCAGTACAACCGTCCGTACAACAACATTCCGACCTCGATGCTGAATCAGATCTGGTCCGAAGAGAATCCCAATACCTACTTCCCGCGTTACAGAGGCTATGTGGCTTTGCAGGGCACCCGCGAATTGTCGGTGGTACAAACCCGCTACCTGCAGAATGCCGCCTATTTCAGGCTGAAAAATCTGCAGATCGGCTACACCTTCCCCAAACGTCTCATTGCAAAAGCCTGTATGCAAAATGCGCGTGTATACGTTTCCGGCGAAAACCTCTGCTCGTGGTCTCCTTTGTATAAACACACCAAAAACTTCGATGTAGCCAATATTTACGGCTCTGATACCGAAGCCGATGCCATGGTGAGCAACAACGGCGGTACCAATTCGATCATTTCGAATGGCGGACAAACCTACAGTTATCCGTTGCTTAAAAGTATAAGTTTTGGTTTGCAGGTAACATTCTAAATAAAAAGAAGATGAAAAAAGTATTATATATCATGCTGGCGGCAGCACTTTGGGGATGCGACATGAATGAATTACCCAAAGCTCAAATCTCGAAAGAACCTGTGTTTGGTTCCGAGACCGGACTCGAAATGTACACGAATTCATTCTATAATGTATTCCCGTCGTCACCGTCCAACTATACCGATTCGTACTACATCGCCGTGAACGGTGTAATCAAATACCTGACCGATAACGGCTACAGCGCCGAAGAGAGCAGCGGCTGGGATTGGGGCAATCTGCGCAATATCAACTATTTTATAGAGAATTGTACCAACGATAAAGTGAACGAAGAGGTGCGAAATAACTACATCGGTATCGCCCGCTTTTTCCGGGCCTACTTCTATTTCAATATGATGAAACGATTCGGCGATCTGCCCTGGATCGATCACCCGCTCGATGTAAGCGATCCGCTGCTGTATGCCGGTCGCGACACCCGCACACTGATTGCCGATAAGATCAAAGAAGATCTCGATTTCGCCATCGCCCATATCACCACACAGCGCGACGAATCCTGTTCCACCATCACCAGCTCGGTAGCAGCCGCGCTGAAATCCCGTTTTTGTCTCTGGGAAGGCACCTTCCGTAAATATCGCACCGAAGCCGGCCTGCAGGGCACTGCCGATGCGTGGCTGAACGAAGCCGTCAGTGCATCCGAATATGTGATGTCGGCGGGTTATTCCATTTACACCGCCGAAGGTGTCGATCAGTCGTACCGCGCCCTCTTCATGGCCAAAAAACCGATAGCCGAAGAGGTGATCTACGCCGTTACATTCGACGGATCGCTGGGCATCACCCATTCCGGAAACCGCATGTTTACCTCCGTAACCTACGGTCGTTCGCCCAGTTTTACGCGCTCCATGGTCAACACCTATCTGATGCGCGACGGCTCCGCCTTCACTTCGAATCCCGACTATCAAACCCTGTCGTTTGCCGACGAATGCAAAAACCGCGACACGCGCCTGGCCCAAACCATCCGCACACCCGGCTTTACCCGCATCGTAAACGGCGAATCCGTGCAAACCGCACCCGATTATGCCTATGCCTTCACCGGCTATATGACCAGCAAATTCACACTCGACAATACCGAGTACGATAATGTGGATATTTGCGATAACAACATCATTGTATTCCGCTACGCCGAAGTGCTGCTGAATTATGCCGAAGCCAAAGCCGAACTCGGTACCCTGACCGATGCCGACTGGCAGAACACCATCGGCGTACTGCGTGCCCGTGGCGGCATCACCGCCGGACTGTCGGCCAAACCCGCCGTGCTCGATCCCTATATGCAAGCCCGCTTTTTTCCCGGCATCTCCGATCCTTCGCTGATGGAAATCCGCCGCGAACGCGCCATCGAATTATCCTTCGAAGGCTTTTCATGGAGCGATATCTGTCGGTGGAAAACGGGAGAGCTGACTACCAAAGTCTGGGACGGCATCTACATCCCCGAGCTCGAAGTGCCCTACGATATGAATGGCGACGGCAAATTAGATGTCTGCTTCACCCTGAAAACCGATAACCCCGACAAAGTAGCCGGCGTCTATTATTTATACGTGGGCGCACGTCAGGAAAGCGGTGCCATCAATAACACCCAGCTCGCCGACGACGGACATTCCATCGTATTCATGAAAGATCAGATCCGCACCTGGAACGATAAACTCTATTTCTATCCCGTTCCGGCCGACGATTTAGTGCAGAATCCCAATTTAGGACAAAACCCCGGCTGGTAACCGTCCGCATAAAGAGCAATTCAATCTCGTTTGGATTGCTCTTTATTTCGTATCCGGAGAAACAGCAGCGCCCGAATAAATCAGCAGCCTCTGTTTTTTCAATTCAATCATTCGCCCGGCAAAAACCGGTCAATTTATGTACCTTTCCAAAAGATATGCAAAATACTAAATACGCCCTGATCACCGGCGGCTCATCCGGCATCGGCCGCGCCTATGCCTTTTTACTGGCCGAACGCGGCTATCATATCCTGATCGTGAGTAATGACGATGCCGGCAATCGCCGTACGGCCTCCGAAATCAGCGCAAAATGCGGCGTGCAGACCCGATCGCTGCTGCTCGATCTCACCTGCACCGAATCGGTTGCAGCCATCACCGGTTATCTCGCCAAAGAGGCGCTGCTCATCGAAGTCTTTATCTGCAATGCCGGCATGCTCAGTTTCGGCAGTTTCTGCGGCACACCGGCACAATCGTTGGAACGAATCATCGATTTGCACTGCAAAATACCCACCTTACTCTGCCGCGAACTGGCCCTGCTGATGCGCAAAAACGGCAAAGGATACATCCTGATCATGTCGTCGGCAACCGCCTGGATGCCTTATCCCACCATTGCCGCATACAGCGCCACCAAAGGCTATCTTAAAAATCTGGCACAAGCCCTGTACTACGAACTGCGCAATGAGCAGATTGGCGTAACAGCCGTTTTCCCCGGCGCCATCGATACCCCGTTTTATACCTTAGATAACCGCATGCGGCACCGTTTGCTGCGCTGGCACATCATGCTTCCGGCCGATTACATGGCCCGCAAAGCCCTCCGCGCACTTTTTAAACGGCGCCCGCGCTACATCCCCGGTCTGTTTACCAAACTCTGTGTCGGCCTCTGCGCCATGCTTCCCGTGCGGGCTCTGCTTCCGGTATTGAAGCTGCGCCGTGTGCGCCGGCTGTTCGCTATCCCCGATACAACCGCCTGATCACCGTTTCGGTATGCCGTAACACCTCCGTCAGATCATCCCGCCGCCGATACCGGTTCCAGATATCGCCCAGCAGCGCCACGCCGCCAAAACCCAGCGGCTTCAGTTCGCCGATATTGTCGGCCTTCACGCCGCCTAATGCCACTACCTGGCTGTCGATAATCCCGTCGGCCGCCGCCTGCCGCAACACCTCCGGCGGAAAAGCCGAAGCATACCCCGCCTTCGAAATGCTGTTGAACACCGGACTCAGAAACAGATAATCCGCCGCCGCCTTCTGCTCCGTCAGCTCCGTGAGCGCATGGCAGCTTCTGCTCACCCGTCCTGCATACGAAGCCGGCAAATCCCCGTTGCGCCGGTTCAGATGCACCGCCAGATCCGGAAAACCGGTAAGCAGTGCAAAATGATCATGAAGCGATAAAGAGGCATGAAACCGTGCCGGAATCTGTTCGATCAGCCGCCCGACCTCCGCTTCCGAAGCCCCCGGTTTACGAATATGAATCCGGTCGGCCCCCGCCATCAGCAACGCCGTAATCGCCGTGCTCTCGGCCGGCATAAACGTTTCGGGTGTGATGATGATAAGTTGCATACTCCGTAAAAACCCTTACGGTTTAACAGTCAGACGTGCAATAATCTCTTCGGCCACCTTTTTGCCCGACATCAGCATCCCGCCAAAAATCGGTCCCATACGCGGTGTACCCGAAACCGCCGAAGCCGCCATCCCGCACACATACAAACCCGGATAAATCTCTTTCGTCTGATTCACCACTTCATCCTCGCCCTCTTTCACATCCATCGAGCGTTCGCCAATCACGCTGCCCGTTTCCGTATCCAGTTTCACGCCGTTTTTGCGGGCCACCGTAGCCGCAATCTCACTGTCGTGGCCGGTACCGTCTATCACAATTTTAGCCAGGATATTGAGCGGATCCACATGCAATCCCTGTCGCAGAACCGGCGTCCAGTTCACCACCACACCATTTACCGCGTTGTTTTTAAAGATCACATCTTCAACCGAGTAACAATTAAAAATCGTAGCCCCCGCATGTACCGCCTTATAGATGATCGCCGCCGTACTCTCCACCGAGTCCATCACATACAACCCCTCTTTATAAGCCTGATAATTAATCTCAAAATCCTTTACAATATCCATCGCCTCTTCCTGGATGATGATCTGGTTAAACATCATTGCGCCGCCCCACATGCCGCCGCCGGGAGCCAGTTTCCGGTCAAACTGTGCCACCTTCAATCCCGCTTTAGCCAGATAATAAGCCGCAACCATGCCCGACGGACCGCCGCCCACAATCGCCACATCCAGTTCCAGATTCTTTTCCAATTTCTCAAAATAGGTGGCGATAATGCCACGCGATACCTGTGTTTCAATCATTTTTAGTTCAATTTAAATGTATGATAATCTGTTAATTTTGTTTGTATCTCAATCAGGAAGTAACCAGCTGCATCAGCCCCTTCATCCGTTCAATCGGATCGTCGGCCTGAAGCACATATCCGCTCAGAGCAACTCCGTTTACACCCAGTCGCTTTAAATCGGGAATATCCGCCTCCGTTATGCCGCCAATGGCGATAAGCGGAAGCTCAATGCCCTGTGCCCGCATCTGTCCGATAATCGTTTCGTAACCCGATAATCCGAGCAGCGGCGAAAGATTCTTTTTTGTGGAGGTAAAACGCAGCGGACCGCACCCGATATAATCGGCTCCGTCGGCATAATGCTGCTTTACGGTATCGAACGTATTGGCTGTTGCCCCGATTATAAAACCCGGATGCGCCCGTTTGCGGGCTTCGCTTACCGGCATATCCTGCAACCCTAAATGCACACCGTCGGCACCCGTTTCGAGCGCCAGATCCACCTCGTCGTCCAGGATAAAAACTGCCCCGTAGCGGCTGCATAACTGCTTCACCTGCAAAGCCGTTTCGGCCATCTCAGGCAGCGAAGCCTCCTTCATGCGCAACTGTATCCATTTGCAACCGCCCTGCAGCGCCATCGTTACACCGTCAAGGTAAGAATAACGCGCCGTATGATGTGTAATAAACTGTAAATCAAACATAAAATCCTTTCCTGTATGTGGATAAATAAATAATAAAAAAGGAAAGGAGAGAGATCCGAACGTCTCAGAAGCAAGAAAATTCCCTTCGCCGGCATTAACCGTATCAGGTTCAATGGGTATAATCTCAGCCTTCATTGCGGCACCCCCTTTTCCGGCAGCAAAGGAATAAAAAAAAGGGGGAAAAACAAATTAATACGGGT
>CAMTPG010000024.1 GCA_947074335.1 uncultured Parabacteroides sp. | reverse complement strand
ACGCTGGATCAGCTGCTTGTAACCGGTTATCAGCTGTTTAAACACTGCGGTCCGGCACAAGCCATTCACTTTTTCAATAAACTGATTGATATCTACGGATTCACGAGTCCAGATATTTATCTGTACATCGCCATGATCTATGTAGAAACCGATGATGAGGCAAATGCCCTGAAATATGTGGAGCTGGCCAAAAAGTGCACCCATCCGGAAAACAATATGATCAGTGTTCCGCTGGGAATGAATGATGAAACAGAAAATGTGCCAATCGATTTGGATGATCTTTCTGAAATGATCCGCACTAAATTCGAATACAACGAATCGATGCGCGACGCCATGAAACGGAAAGACGTATCCGATAAACTGGTAGACGACTTCTTAAAAAACAAAGACAACAAGAATTAAAATAACAATGAAAAGACAACTAAAAGATTATGTTCTTTTATTGCTGAAAGGAATCGGAATGGGTGCTGCCGATGTGGTGCCCGGTGTTTCGGGCGGAACCATCGCATTCATTACCGGCATCTACGAAGAATTGATTAACTCCATCAAAAGTATTAATGCCGACAGTTTGAAGCTGTTGCTGAAAGGCCGTATTGCCGAATTCTGGCGTGCGGTGAATGCCAATTTTCTGCTGGCTATCGTGATCGGTATCGGTATCAGTATATTTTCGCTGGCTAAACTGATTACCTGGCTGTTGGTTAATCAGCCGGTGCTGGTGTGGTCGTTCTTCTTCGGACTTATTCTGGCTTCGATTATTTTTGTGGCGCGTGATATCCGGCGGTGGGATTGGAAAACTATCGTGGGCATGATACTTGGTGCCGTTGTGGCATTCTATATTACCGTAGCTACGCCAGCCGAAACGCCTACGCATCTGATGTTTATCTTCCTGTGTGGCGCCATCGCCATATGTGCCATGATTTTGCCCGGCATTTCGGGCAGCTTTATTCTGGTACTGCTGGGTAAATATTTCTTCATCATGGAAGCGGTGAAAACGTTCAATATTCCGGTAATGGCTGTATTTATATGCGGTGCTGCAGTGGGTATTGTCACCTTTTCGCGTGTGCTCTCGTTTGCGCTACAGCGTTTTCATGATATCACCATCGCTATTCTGGCCGGTTTTATGGTGGGTTCGCTCAACAAAGTATGGCCGTGGAAAGAGACACTCGAAACCTATACCGACAGTCACGGCGTGCTGAAACCGCTGGTAGAAGCCAACATCTGGCCCAATATTCAGGTGGGACCGGCCATTGCACTCATGGTATTTGGATTCCTGCTGGTGTGCGTACTTGAGAATATCTCGAAACGCGACCGCACCAGGAAAGTAGCCGGCGAAGCTTGATGCCGGTTGCATAAAACGAATTCGGAGAATAAGCCGTGTTCGTTATTGAAACAGCTTATAATTATTATTTTTTGATACAAATAAAGCATCTTTTCCCGACTACCTCTGTCGCAGAAAAGATGCTTTTCTTATTTCTCTTTTTTGTATAATCTGAGGAACTATCGAAGAAGTGTGAATCCAATCATTGTACAAACGAAAATCTTTACACACTGAAAGCTGCCACTTTTACAGATAACCATCAGATTGCGTTGCTGAATCAACGTGTAAACCAGTCTTTAAACTCGGTAACGCGTGCTTTACTTACCAGAATCCGATCGTCGGCCGGCACAATCAGATTGACAGAAAGGCGTCCGTTGAACCATAAATCGATATCTGCCACGGCTTTGCGGGCAATCAGATATTGCCGGTTTACCCGAAAGAATTGAGAAGGATTCAGGCAGTCGGATAATTCATCCAGCGTTTGCGGAAAAATAAGTTCACGCTGATCGGTAAGCCGAGCCCGTACCACACCATCCTGAATAAAGAAAAACAGAATCGAATCGGCCGATACCGGCAATAGTTTATCTCCTTTTACGGGAATCAGAAAATGCGATTTATAACTCTCCTGCCGCTTCAGGGCCTGAATAAGCGGTTCATAATCCGAAGCAGCCGGCGGCCTGTTATTGCGAAGCCGGTAGAATTTATCCAGTGCCTTACGCACCTCTGTCTTATCAATCGGTTTTAGCAAATAATCGATGCTGTTTACTTTAAAGGCGCGGAGAGCATATTCGTCGTAGGCCGTAGTAAAAATAACGGGGCATTGAATGCGGATATGATTGAATATCTCGAAAGCTGATCCGTCGGCCAGATGGATATCCATAAAAAGCAGATCCGGCTCGGGATTGGCTCCAAACCAGTCGATTGTTTCTACAATACTATCTACTACTGCCGTCACTTCAAGCTCCGGAGCCAGTTCCGAAAGAATAGCCTCTAAATTGCGAACGGCCGCTTTTTCATCTTCTATAATAACAGCTCTCATCATAAACCGGTCAGATTAAAGGAATTTGTACCTGAAACAGGGAATCGCCCTGCGTAACCACAATCTCTTTTTTAAATAACAACTGATAGCGCTTGGCCAGATTCGAAAGTCCGATGCGCGTTCCGGCCGTTGATGTAAGCTTTGGCTGCAAGCGGTTACTTACCGTCAATGCAGCTTCGGTGGCATGAATGCGAATGGTAAACGGACGCCGCTTACTGATCTCATTATGCTTTACCGCATTTTCTATCAGCAACTGTACCGACATCGGGGGCACCTGCGCACGCTCTACACCATCGGGCAGTGAAATATCAAAATTCAGATTCTCTTCATAGCGCATTTTGAGCAGATAGATATAAGCACGCACAAAATGCATCTCCTCTTCGAGTGTAACCTGTTTCTGATCATTCTCCTGCAGTGTGTAACGCAAAACATACGATAATTCCTGCAAATAATTCTGTGCTTTATCGGGTGTTTCGCGAATCAGCGAGCGCAATGTATTGAGGGAGTTGAAGAGCATGTGCGGATTGAGCTGACTTTTCAGTGCCTCATATTGGGTCAGCAGATTTTCGGTGCGCAACTGTTCATTCTCAAGCACCACCTGCTGACTTTTACGAATCAGATAACTGATGAAACAGATTCCCGTAACAATAGAAGCCACAATAATATCGCGTAGCGGGTGCAGATAATGATGTGCGGTAGAATGAATCACGGGTAAACCCAAATGATGGTGCAGAAAGATAAACAATTTACTAAACGCCATACTGGCCAGCCAGGTAAAGAGAAAAGAGAGTCCCAGTTTAGCCCATCCGATGCGGGATGAAGGGCGGTCGAATCGGAAAATCGCAATGTTCAGCAGAAAGAGGCCAATAAGCGAAACGGCCGCAAAAAGCACCTCGCTCATCACTTCATTAAACTCAAGATCCGGAAAAAGTGTCTGATCATTCAGTTCTTTATCGGCCAGTGAGATTAATTCGGGAAAATGAATCAGAAAAGCGACTGCCACCGAAATTATCAGCAACGCCACCACATATTTATCCAGTCGATTTATCCATTTCATAGCCACAAAGATATTTATTTTTAGGGATTTCCCGGCAGTTGTTTATTTCTGCAGATTTGCCGATACATACATTCCCGGTCTGAAAGCCGGATGATTCTGTTTTACACGGGCATAGACATTGAGCGAACGGCTGGTTTCATCGACCTTCTGTCCTACCGTGATCAGAGTTGCCTCAAAGAGCTGGCCATCCATGCCATTCACCCGAAACTGCACAGGCTTACCGGGTTGCAGATTCTGCAGATCTTTCTCATAAGCCGTGAGACAGATCAGCGGTTCGCCTTTATCCACCACTTCACAGATCGGTTCGCCCGCCTGCATATATTTTCCCAGATTAAAATCGATCTCCGAAACATAACCGCTGATCGGTGAGCGCAATTCCAGATAAGGTATAATACCCTGACTTGTCAGCGTTGTAGGATCAACTCCCAGCAGTCGCAGCTGCGTCGCCGCAGCATCAAGCCGGCTTTTCATGGCCAGATATTCCGCTTTGCTCTGCTGGAAACGTTTTTGCGAGGCTGCTTCCTCACGACTCAATCGTTCCTGTCTTTTATATTCCTGTTCCAGATATTCAGTCTGTGCACCGGCTTCCAGATAAGCCTGTTGCAAATCGATAAACTCCGGATTTTCGAGTGTCACCAACAGAGATCCTTTCTTTACAAACTGGCCGGGCAGAATCGGGCTGCTATGAATTTTCCCGCCTATGGTAGCTGAGATTGTGGCACATTGTTCGGGAGCTATCATGATGATGCCGTTAAATACAGCATCGTTTGCTTTTGCCGTGGCAGCCGTGGTGCCATCAATTGTAGCTGTGCTATTCGAAATACCGTTATTGTCTGAAGTAAGCTGCCCGCTGTTCGTTATTGAACCATTCGAAACCATCGCATCCGCTGCAGCTGAACTTCCGGCTGTTGCATACACTTCGTTTTCCTTTTTTACAGTTTCAGTTACGCCCGGTTTAGCAGATCCGTCAACCGAAGCCTCCGCATTCGCTGCTTTTTCCGCTCCGTTTGAGCAGGCCGCCAACAGCAAAACGGCCAAAATGATATAATTCTGTTTCATTGATAATCTATTTTGCGAGATTAATTATTCTGAATATAATTCGAGTTCAAGCACCGATATATTATACTGATATACCGATTCAATGTATCCGCACCGGATATCGCGTGCCAGCTGCAGATTCTGTATCAGTTGTGTGATATCGGTTTCGCCGGCACGAAACTGTTGCCAGGCGCTTTCCAGCAATGCATCAGCCTCGCTCAATGCGCTGGTTGTATAATAGCGCACCATTTCGCTCTGTTTACGCAGGGCACTCTGCAGTTCGGTTATTTTATTATGCAGCTGAAACCGGTTTGCTTCGGCTTCGGTACGGGCAATCGATGCATCAATACGCGCCTGTTTGGTGCGACTACGCTGCGGAAAAAACAGCACCGGAAACGAAACACCAACCATCCAGGAATTCAGTCCCGAAAGCGGCTCAATCTTCTGTCGCACATAACCGGCAGAAAATTCGGGGAAGAAACGACTCCGTTCCACTTTCCAGGCAGCTGTTTTCTCCTGTGCCTGACTGTCGAACCACGCATCATATAATGAGCCGGCCGGTTCATTCATACTACGTGGCGACAATACGGCCAGCGAAAAATCGTCGGGACGAATCGCTTCAGGCGAATAACAGCTCCAGCCAAAACGCTGCGAAGCCAGCAACAATTCCTCTTCGGCATTCAGCAGCCGGGTATGCCAGTCGGCCGCCAGCGAAGTAAGCATATTCTTTTCAAGTCGGGTGATATCGCCCTGCTCGTAACGCAATGCCGATGTTTTCTGCAACTGAGCAATCAGTCCGTTCTGTTCGCGATACAACTCATTTAATTGCCAGGCATATTGATAATAAACCCAGGCTCGCGTTACTTCGGCCCGAATCTCACGCTTTACCAGTTCGCGATAGATCTCGCCCGTCTGCAACTGTTGCGAAAGTAAGACCCGCTTATAAAAAGGCGTGAGCGGCGAGCCCAGCGACTGATTCAGTTCCAGTTGATTATCGCGACGTGAAGCTCCGTTCAATTGTCCCCAGCCATATGAAAAAGAAGCAGGCTCAACGTCCCATATCTGGCCTTTTCCTGCCCGTGTATGCTCAATTGTAGCTGAAGCTGTTTTCAGTCGCGGATGATTTTCGATCGCTATTGCCACCGCTTCTTCCAGGGATACGGGAAGGGCACCGACAGAAGGAATATATTCTGTGGCAAATTCTTTATCAGACAATTCCCGATCTTGTAAATTAAATGCGTGATCTGACAGTTGTACCGGCTGTACGATAATTTCACTACCTGATATTTGTGAATCGGATAGTGATCTTTCACAGTTCATTGCTTTTTGTCCGTGCATTGTTGCCATACTGCATAACGGCAACAACAACAGCATTGCCCGGCGACTCTTACGAAATGCGGCGCGACGCATCAGGCGGCGTGTATGCGGAAACTGATTCACCAGTTTATAAAATACCGGAATGATAAGCAATGTAAGCACAGTTGAAACAATCAATCCTCCGATTACAACTGTAGCCAACGGTCGTTGTACCTCGGCGCCTGCCGTTTTGGCAATTGCCATCGGCACAAAACCCAGCGATGCCACCAATCCGGTCAGAAATACCGGACGCAACAAATGCGGACAGCCTTTGGCAATGATGCGATGTGTGGACATTGTATATTTACTGCGTTTGCGCAGCTCATTAAAATGATTAATCATCAAAATCCCGTTGAGCACGGCCACACCGAAAAGTGCAATAAATCCGACACCGGCTGAGATGCTGAACGGCAATCCGCGCAACCAGAGTGCCACAATGCCGCCAATCAGCGACAAGGGCACCGTAGAGAATACTACCAGTGTATAGGTAAAACTGCGGAATGCAAAAAACAATAGCAACAAGATCAGCAGCAATGCTATCGGAATTACCACCAGTAATGTCTGAATGGCATTTTGCAGATTCTCAAACTGACCGCCATACTCAAAATAATAACCCGGCGGCAAAATGATATTTTCATCCAATACCGCCTGAATACTGTGTACAACCTGCTGAATATCAGCATCGCGCACATTCACTCCGATCACCACTCGTCGTTTTGTAGCATCCCGGTTAATTTGTAACGGCCCGTTTACAAACTCTATTCGTGCCACTTCGCTCACCGGAATCCGTATGCCTTCGGCCGTACGTACAAATAGCTTATCCAGATTCAGATCCTGTATCTTCTCATGATCCAGACGGACAGCCAGATCAAATCGTCGTTCATTCTCAAAAACCACACCTGCCGATTCGCCCGCATAAGCCGTACGAATAATGGTATTTAATTCCTCAATATTCATACCGTAACGCGCAATCTTATCGCGATCATAATGCACTACCAACTGCGGTAAACCCATTGCCTGCTCTACGATCACATCCGAAGCGCCCGGCACCTGCTCCACAAAGGCAGCGGCTTCACGCGCTTTGTTATATAATTCGGCCATATCCTCGCCATACAATTTAATGGCGATATCTGCCTTGGCGCCTGTCATCAATTCATTGAAACGCAACTGAATCGGCTGACTGAAATTAAATTCTGCTCCCGTAACCGGCTCGAGTGCCTCTTTCATCTTCTCCACCATTTCGGCCCGGCTGCCGGCCGAAGTCCATTCATCAAACGGCTTCATGATAATCATCAGATCACCATCTTCCACAGCCATCGGGTCGGTTGGCACTTCGGCCGTGCCTATCTTTGCTACCACATGCTTTATTTCAGGGAAATTCTGCTTTAACACCTCTTGTGCCTGACGCGATATTTCAATGCTCTGTGTAAGTGAGCTGCCCGCCGGCAATGTCATCTGCATGGCAAAATCACCTTCATCGAGTGTGGGAATAAATTCTGCTCCCAGTCTGGAAAATAACAACAACGAACCTGCCAGCATGGCAAAAGCGGCAAGCAGTGTGAGATACATATAATGCAGACAAAAACGCAGCGCCCGGTGATATAAACGATTTAAGGCATGAAAAAACCGGTCGGCCAGCGTGGGTTTGAGTGAAATAGAGCGTTTCAGAAACAGTGAACACATCATTGGTACATAGGTAAGCGACAGCAGCAATGCTCCGATGATACAAAATACCAGCGTTTTAGCCATCGGCGTAAAATATTTACCCTCTATACCTGTAAGCGTAAGAATCGGGAAGAAAACAATCAGAATGATAAAGACGGCAAATGTGGCACTCCGTACCACACGATTGGCACCGGCCTCTACCTCTTCGTCCATCGCATGAGCCGAAAGTGTCTGTCCTGCAAATTTCCGCGAATAGAGATGCGCCAGAATCCCTTCTACTATCACAATCGAACCATCCACCACAATCCCGAAATCGATTGCCCCGAGACTCATCAGATTAGCCGATACACCAAAAATGCGCATCATAATAAAACCGAACAACATCGACAGCGGTATAACTGAAGCGACAATCAATCCGGCCCGCACATTACCCAGAAACAGCATCAACACAACAAACACAATCAATGCACCTTCTATCAGATTTCGGATCACCGTCGAAATATTCCGGCTCACCAGCTCCGAACGATTCAGATAAGGTTCAACCCGTATGCCTTCTGGCAATAACTGCTGTACCTTCTCTACCCGCTTTTCTAACTCTTGTGTTACCACATTGGCATTGGCGCCCTTCAACATCATGGCAATTCCGCCCACACACTCACCTTCGCCATCCATCGTCATGGCACCAAACCGCTTGGGCGATCCGAAACGCACCTGTGCCACATCATTAATATGTATAGGTATACCACCGCGATTAGCAATAACAATCTGTCCGATATCATGTAAAGAGCCTATCATACCTTCGGAACGGATATAATAAGCACGATCCTTTTTTTCAATATAGCTGCCACCCGTATTCTGATTATTACGGTGTAAGGCCTCGTATACTTCGCCTAATGTAATGTTGAGCGAATAGAGTGCATCAGGATCCACTGCTACTTCATACTGTTTCAGATAACCGCCAAAACTGTTAATCTCGACAATTCCCGGAATCCCCGATAACTGTCGCTTCACAATCCAATCCTGAATGGTACGCAACTCCATGGCATCATACCGATCCTCATAACCAGGCTGCACCTGAAGCACATACTGATAAATCTCGCCCAATCCGGTAGTAATCGGCATCAGTTCAGGCGTGCCCAGCTCGGAAGGAATATCCGCAATTACGGTCTGAATCTGCTCATTGATCAACTGACGGGCATCCAGTGTTGGCACATCCTCTTTGAACACTACCGTAACCAGCGAAAGTCCGAAACGCGACACCGAACGAATCTCCTCCACATGCATGATATTACTCATTGCTATCTCGATCGGAAATGTAATCAGCTGCTCCACCTCCTGCGGAGCCAGTGTGGGCGAAACTGTAACGATCTGAACCTGATTATTGGTGATGTCGGGTACTGCATCCACCGGCAGTGTTAACATCGCATAGATTCCTGCTACCAGCAGCAGGAGTGTTGAAAATCCGACAAAAAGTTTTTTGCGGATCGAAAAGCGAACTATAGCCTTAAACATATCTCTTTTTGTATTAGCATAACTGTTTAAGGCAAAAATAACAGAACCGGTGCCTACACGAAACCCTAAAAAACTGAAGTCTCCCTAATGGCCGGTGAAGCGGCAAAAAGGGAGACTCAACTTATATATAAACCTGTTAGGTAAACGCTATTCAGGATCCTCGCCGATCCCGGCCGCATCTACTTCACTTTCTTCATCCTCATTCCAGTGCGTGTGAAAAAACCGTCCTTTATCATAATCCACCCGTTCATAAGCATGCGAACCGAAATAATCACGTTGTGCCTGAATCAGATTAGCAGATGAATGCAGTGTACGTAATCCGTCAAAATAAGCCAGTGCCGAGCTCATGCCCGGAATCGGAATGCCGCCAAGTACGCCTTCAGACACTGTTTTACGCCATTCCGGCAATGCATTCTTTATAATCTGACGGAAATACTCATCGAAAAGCAGATTCTCCAGATCGGGATTATGCTGATAGGCCGCGGCAATTCGTTCCAGCATCGACGATTCGATCAGACTGCCGCCCAGCCAGATATTGGCCACTACTGAAAGATCCAAATCCCAACAATGATGTTTTGATGTATGATATAAGAGCGAGAATCCCTGTGCATACGAAATAATCTTTGAAACATATAATCCCAGTCGTATCTCTTCGATAAACAGCTCTTTGTTCTTTTCTACCGGTTCATCAAACCATTCAGACATGATAATGCGCTGATCATGCAATGCCGAAATCATTCGTGCATATACAGCTTCGGCTATCAGCGGCGTGGCATCATTTTCTTCCATTGAAGCCGAGACCGTCCATTTACCTGATCCTTTCTGTTCGGCGATATCCAGAATTTTATCAATTACGTATTCGTCCGACTTGTTTTTCTGTGCAAAAATCTGTGCGGTTATACCAATCAGGTAACTCTTGAGTTCATTCATATTCCATTCCTCAAACACCACGGCCAAACCGTCATTATCGAGCCCTTTCCTGTATTTCAGCATTGCATACGCATCGGCGATCAACTGCATATCACCATATTCAATACCGTTATGCACCATCTTCACAAAATGACCTGCACCATCCGAACCCAGCCATTGACAACAAGGTGTTCCGTCAGGCAGTTTAGCAGCCACATTTTGTAACATATCTTTTACCATCGGCCAGGCCAGTACAGAACCTCCGGGCATCAGCGACGGTCCCTTTAACACGCCCTCTTCGCTGCCCGAAACACCCAGGCCAATAAAATACATCCATTTACTCTCCAACAATTTCACCCGCCTGTATGTATCCTTATAATACGAATCGGCACAATCTATAATCACATCGCCCGGCGAAAGCAACGGCATCAACTTTGCAATCATCTCATCAATTGCCTGCCCCACTTTGAGCATCAGTATAATCTTACGTGGTCGTGCCAGTCGTTCAATAAACTGCTCAAGAGAATAGGTTCCTATAAATGATTTCCCCTTTCCTGCTCCGCTTGTAAATTGATTAACAATACTTGCTTCACCTGTAATTTCCCGGTTATAAAGTGCCACCCGATATCCTTTACTATCGAGATTTAACGCCAGATTTCTACCCATCACCGACAGGCCGATCAAACCAACATCTGCTTTCATATTCTGTTTTTGTATCGATTTACAGTAATTTTAGTATTTATGTAAACAGCTGGCCCGAACTAATTGTTTGCCCCGACAGGCATAGTTTTCAGCAGATTATATAAACCCTGATAAAGGAACAACTGAATCATTCCTGAATTTAATAAAAACAGACGTTGTAAACATTCATCAAACTGATTTAGTTTTATATTTGTAGCACTAAAATGAACAAAATGGATATCCCTTTTAAACCGATTACGATAAACGAAAAAGAACTCATTACATCGTATACAATACCGGGCAATTACATGAATTGCGATCTTTCTTTTGCCAATATTTGCAGCTGGCAATTTCTGTATGATACAGAATTTGCCGTAGTAGATGATTTTTTGCTCATCCGTTTCTGGATCGAAGAAAAGAAACGTAACGCCTATATGATACCCATGGGACGCGGCGATATTCGCCCATACATCGATCTTTTAGAAGCCGATTCACTTCATCTCGGTCATCCGCTCTGTCTGCTGGGCATTACATCCGATGCCAAAAATGTACTCGAAACTGCGATGCCGGGTAAATTTGTCTACATTCCCGAACGCGATTATTCCGATTATATATACCTGCGCGAAGAGTTGGCCACACTGCGCGGTAAACGCTTCCAGAGCAAGCGGAACCATATCAACAATTTTAATAAACAGTACGATTACCGCTATGTGCCGATCAATGAAAAGCTGGTACCTGAATGCCTCGAACTGGAATGCCGCTGGTACGAAGCTAACCGTAGCGATGCTGATGATGAAGCGCTGCGCGATGAACGTGAATCGATGATTTTCGCGCTGCGTCATTTTCGTGAACTGGGTCTGAGTGGCGGAGGCATCTGTGTAGATAATACCATTGTGGCTTTCAGCTTCGGATCGCCGATTAATCATAATACCTTTGGTGTACATGTTGAGAAGGCCAATGTGAACTATGAAGGTGCTTACGCTGTTATCAACAAAGAGTTTGCTTCGCATATTCCGGATCAATATCTATATATAAACCGGGAAGAAGATTTGGGATTACCCGGTCTGCGCAAAGCCAAACTCTCATATAATCCGGTGATTATTTTAGAAAAATCAGCTGCGATAAAAAAACATTAAAATCTATATTCAAATGGAAAAGAAACAAGCCATTATCGAACTATGGCGCGCTTGCTTTAATGACAGTGACGCTTTTATCGAGTTATTCTTTGATCGCATCTACAAAGACGAAAATGCGCTTACCCTCGAACAAAATGGTACTGTTGTGGCCGCTTTGCAGTTACTTCCATATACCATGACTTATTACGATAGAGAGATATCGGTAGGATATATTTATGGTGCCTGTACATCGCCCGATGATCGTAATAAAGGTTATATGAAGCAACTCATGGATATTGCCTGGCAAACTATGCGCAAGCGTGATGTGGCATTGGCTGCAGTAATTCCGGCCACACCCGAATTATTTGATTTTTATCGTAAATTGGGTTTTAGCAATGCGTTCGATTATGCCGAAATTGTGTATAATCGCCCGGAAGAACCACTCAATGAGCCTAAAATCACTGTAATGCCACCCGAAGAACCCTCTATGCAGGCGATTTACAAACTTTTTGATGAACGGATGCGAGACCGGGTATGTTGTGTGCTGCATACCTATGATGATTTTATCAATATTCTGCGCGATTGTGCCATTTCGAATGCCCAGGTTCTGGCTGCCATTGACGATGATGATTCACCCGTCGGGCTCATGATCCTTTCGCCTGCATCCAAATGGAAACCCGGCGAGATTTATATCCGTGAAATGGTTTATACTTCCGAACATGTACGCGATCTGATGCTACAGGAAGCAACACTGCAAAACAATGTAAAAACAGCTCGTTATCGTTCACCTTACGCCGGAGAAGATACCATTACGCTGGGTATGGCCGCCGTTGTAGATCGCAAACGTATGTTACATCATTGGGCTGAAACCCATGAATTCTCAGTACTCAATGTTGGGGAAATGGAGAAAATGGACGATCAGCATCTCACTACAGCACTTCTTGATTATGAAAATAAAGAGGGTTATATTAGTTTGATGTTTGAGGAAGAATAAAAACGCTAATCGGGTTCATTTTCAATCTTTTCGGAGTTTTGACATGCGCTTATCGTCCGTTTATTCTGAAAAAAATGTATATTTTTGAAATTGATTTTTTAAATATTTTGTAATTTTCTCAATTTTTATTTTCTTTGTGACCGACTTCTATGTCTGTACAAAATAATAACACCTAAACACTGAGTTTATGAAAGTTGCCTACTTAGCTCTGTTATTAATTCTATTCGGAAGTTGTACTCAAACCCAAAAGACAGCCCCCGAAAAAGAAACAGTCTCGCACGATTCGTGTCAGACAGAATTATGCAATCCGGTGATAACAACTATACTGGAACGCCGAAGCATCCGCAAGTATAAACCGATCCCGGTTGAAAAAGACAAACTTGAACTTATTGTGAAATGTGGATTAAATGCACCCAGTGGCATGAACAAACAGCCTTGGGAAGTACGCGTGGTAGATTCGCAGGATTATATTGACGGTCTCACTGAAATTTTCAAAAAAGAAAATCCAAAGATGGCCGAAGATCCAAACTTTAAAAATATGTTCCGTAACGCACCGGCGCTAATTTTTGTGGCATCACCAAAAGACGGAAGCGGTCAGCTGGATTGCGGTTTACTTGGCGAAAACATGATGCTTGCCGCCTGGTCGTTAGGCTTAGGCAGTTGCTGTCAGGGAGGTCCGATTGCCTTTATGAAAAGCAGCGAAGCAGCAAAACCATATGTGGAAAAACTTCAAATCAGCGATGATTATCAATTACTTTATGTAATTGGTATAGGCTATGCCGATGAATCGCCTGAAGCTAAACCACGTGACATGAACAAAGCTATGTTCATCAATTGATTGATCAGAGTTTTATTTCAATCCGGCTCGCAACCGGAGGGAATAAAATAGGGGGTAGTTGCGTGAGCGGCTGCCCCTGCTTTTTTTGGGAGAAACAATTATAAATGAGAGTTATGCTGTCTAACATAAATAATCATTCATTCTCCTGAAAAAAGAATTGTACTTTTGCAGCATTAAAAAATAATCATTTTGATTATTTTCATTTTACTAAGCTATAATAAATCGTGAGATTGATTATAGTAAAATTTATTAAATTTAATAGACACATAATTAATTTATAAAGGTGACATCTCGCGAGAAATGCCACCTTTCTTTTTTGTGTTAAGAGTTTAGCCCGATTTTATTTAATTTCGAGATAATCAGTTCTGTCTGATATTTTCTTTTATAAAGTAAGTCCTCGTTTGTTTATTTATAGTTTGAATCATTATGAATATTTTAACAAATTACATATTACTAATTAGTAACCAGAAAATAATTTTCTGATGAATAGTATTTTTATTTACCCGACATAAAATAATCTTATTTATTTTGATACAAATCATTTTGATTATAAATAGAAATCCGTATTTTTATCTCACTGTTTAACATTAAATTTAAAAAGCATGAAAAAATTCTTTAGACAATGTAGTAAATCAGTTACTCCATTATTTTGCACAGTAGCTGCAATTGCATTTTTTGCCACACCCCAATCTATTTCGGCTCAGCAAGACAAACAAATCGGGATCCAGCTTTACTCCGTGATGGATGCTGTACGCGAAAATCCGCAAACTTCGGTAAAACGTCTGGCTGATATGGGTTATAATGCATTCGAACTGGTACAATGGGGAGGCGATCCTAAAATTTTCGGATTACCTGCCGATGAGTTCAAAGCGCTTTGCGAAGCCAATGATGTAAACATAATCTCCACGCATTCCGGTATTCAGGAAGATCCTGCTAATGAAGCCGAAATAATGGATCGTTGGCGTAAACTCTTCGAAGTACAACAGGCTTGTGGTGGTGAATACTTTATTATACCCAGTTATAAAGTAGATTATACAACAACTGATGTAAAAGCTATGGCCGATTATCTGAATCGTGTAGGTGCATTGGCCAACGAATACGGCTTGAAACTGGGTTATCACAATCACGCTCAAGAGTACGAAAAATTGAAAGACAGTGATGATGTAATGTGGGAATATCTGGTAGAAAATACAGATCCGGACAATGTTTGTTACGAACTTGATGTATATTGGTGTACAAAAGGTAACAAAAATCCCGTTGATTACCTGAAAAAATATCCCGAACGTATCAAATTGCTTCATGTGAAAGATGATTTCGTAATTGGTGAAAGTGGTACCATTGATTTCGAAAACATTTTCAATCAATTCAGATCGGAAGAGCACACGTCTGAACTCCAGTCACATTCAGAACTCTCGTAT